>NZ_JAMZGM010000030.1 GCF_024158605.1 Sebaldella sp. S0638
TTTGCTGTCTATTTTGTGATACTCATTTTTTTATTTAAAAATTCTTCTTTTTTTCCTTGACATTTTATAACTGGTCTTGCTTAAAATTTTTAAATTATGTATAAAACAACAGAATGTACCTAAAAAATAATACCGGTTTTTATCAAACCAAAAGATATTACAGAAGTCTTGTCTGTTCTCCGTTTTCGTTTACAGAATAAGGAACCCATGCAATAAAAAATTTCTGTACGGTAATATCAGTTTTTCTCGGAGGAAGTGAAACTGTTTCCACTGAGAAGTTATCTACATTAAAACTATTTTGTATGTTGTCAATATCTTTCTGAAATTCTGCTTCCATCTCTTTGAGCTTATCATTTTGTATCCCGTATTCTTCCTGTGCTCTTTCCACATCTGCCTTTGCACCGCCGGTTCTGCCGAGACCTCTTAATGCTGTAGCAGCACGTCCTGTACTCACAGTTTTCTTTTTCCCTAGAAAAGCTCCAAAAAGTGTAGTTCCTATATCCACTATATTGGTCATCTTTTTTTGATTATACTGTTCTTTTTCTTTATCTATATTCTGACCCAGTTTTCTTATTTTTTCTTTCTGAGTATCCATCTTTGCCGAGTATTTTTCTCTTATTTTCTCTACTTCTGCATCTTTCTTTTCACGTACCAGATGAGATAATCTTCCTCTGAAAGTCCCTTCATCTTCTTCCGGTGCGGAATATGTCTTAAAATCCTTACTGTAAAACAAGTTCACAGGATTAGACTCGTAAAGGAACTGTTTAAATCCCTTTTCCAGCTGTGAAAATGCATTTTTCCCCGATATTGACGCCGGAATACTCTCAAATGAAAAATTACTGTCAGCTTCTGATATATAATTAGCTGTTTTCAGTTTTTCACTCTCGTTAAACACAGCCGTCTCGTCATCCATAGGAATCAGAAAACTTCCTGTGTCCCATACATCTATATCTGAAGCCTTCACATAATGAGCTTTTCCTTCTCCGTATATAAACGGCTTATATATTAGTTTTCCTCCGCTGTTATTATATTTTTGCGGCTGAAAGAATACTTCCTTTACATCCTGTGGAAGAACAGGTTTATTCCCTTGTACCGCTGACGAAACATTTTTATTTTCTGCTGTTACAGCAGCTGATATTTCTGAATGTTCCGCTTTTTTATCTTTCATCAAAATTTCTATCTGAGGCTTTGTAATCGGCCCTCTCAGATAGTTTAACGCCCATCTTGTCTGAAATATTTCTGCATTGCTGCCGTTTGCATTGCTTGCCAGAAATGTCCTGCTTTCAAGTCCTGATATTATATCTTCAAGACCTCCCTTGTCCATCTCCGAATTAATGCTTCGCAAGCCTTCTATCATACGGCTTTTATCTCTTTCAGTCTGAAGCCTTCCTATAAACCATGTTCCTATATTGGAAAGTCCTTTATAATCTATATCCACAGGATTCTGCGTAGCAAGCATAACACCAAGTCCGAATGCTCTTGCCTGTTTTAACAGTGTAAGCATAGGCTGTTTTGACGGTGGATTTGATACAGGAGGAAAGTATCCGAATATTTCATCCATATAAAAAAGCGCTCTAAGGCTGGAAGTTCCCTGCTGTGTTCTCATCCAAGCCACTAACTCGTTCAAAAGCATTGTTACAAAAAACATTCTTTCTTTATCTGATAAATGAGCTATTGAAAATATAGAAATTTTTGGTTTTCCTTCTTTGGTATAAAGAAACTTTCCTATATCAAGGCTTTCACCCTCAAGCCATACAGAAAACGAAGGTGAAGCAAGTATAGAATTTATCTTTACTGAAAGTCCCATTCTGTCCTTTTGCGGAAAAAAACTTTCCAGATCAAAAACACCTATACTGCTAAACTGCGGCTGCTGTATAAGACGTATAAGGTCTGCAAGTGTGAGTGACTTCCCCTCTGCCCAGGCATGTGACAAAATATTGGAGATAAGTATATGCTCTCTGCTTTGAAGCGGGTCTGCTTCTATTCCAATAAGGGATAATATTCCTGATACTGTTGTTTGTATTTTTTCATTTAAAGCTTCTGTATTCTCCATAACTGCCTGTGCCGGAACATCAAAAGACTTCAGCGCTGTAACAGGAATTCCTGATTTACTTCCCGGTGTGTAAATGACCACGTCTGAACTATCTTTATAAAGCTTTATTCTCTCCCCATCTTCATCCCAGCTTTGAAGTCCGTTTTTCCATAATTCGGCAGTAGATTTGGCATAATCTTCAAGTGTCATTCCCTTTTTATCTGCTTCTTCCTGACTAACCCACGGAAGAAAATCTTCCGGTTTCAAATCAGGGAAACTCAGCATAAGATTACCCAGATCACCTTTGGGATCTATTGCTATAACAGGTATACCGTCTATAGCCGCCTCTTCTATTAAAGAAAGACAAAGCTCGGTTTTCCCGCTTCCTGTCATACCCACACAAAGTCCGTGCGTGGTAAGGTCTTTAGAATCGTATAAATAATATTCATTAGTAAGTTCCTTCTTCCCGAAATTATATTTTTTCCCGAGATAAAACGAACCCAGTTTTTCATAATCCAGTTTACTCATATGCCCTCCCTTATATTTGCTCTATTTAATATATTATAAAGCTTTTTGCTTATTAAGTCTATTATTTTGCATAAAATTTTCAAAAAACAAATTTATTCTTTTTTTAATTTTTATTTGACCAAATATAAAAACCTGAGGTATCAGATTCAGAATTTTTTTGAAATGATATCTCAGGTTTATTTTTTATTTCCTACAATATATTCAGCTGTGCAAAGATTTTATCTCTCCAGTTTCACAGGTTTTCCTGTAACTATGCTTTCATGCACTGCATCTGCTATCTTCGTGGCTTCCAGCCCGTCTACAGCATTAGTCAGAAATTTTCCCCCGTTAATAATACTGTCCGCAAAATCATTTATAGGATCTATCCCGAAACCAAAGGCTTTATTATTTCTATAAGTAATAAAATAAGAGTTTGGAGTCTGTGTTTTTGTATCGCTGAAGAATTCTACCCCTCTGTTCTGCGAGTCACTTCTGAGATATTTTTTCTCAGTGACTATAAACATTCTTCCATCATTTGACTTTGGAAATTTATCCGGTAATATCCATGAATTTTCCACTGTCCATGTGCTTCCTTTGCTGAATTTCAATATCGCCTGCACATTATCATAAGTATCTATTCCCATTCCTGACAATACACCTTTCGATCCTACAGCATACACCTCAGTTACTTCATCTTCTATAAGATATCTTATCAAATCGTAACAATGTACCCCTAGAAAATATGCAGGCGAGCTGTTTCCCGACCAAGGCAGCCAGTTTACAGGAACATCTATAATATCATCCATGCTTACATAACCTCTTACTATTTTCCCTGTATCTTCTTTTTCCAGTTCCAACTTCAGATTTATAGAAGCAGGATCCCATCTTTTATGAAAATCCACACCCACCTTTACATTATGAATCTCTGCAAGCTTTATAAGTTCCTCGCACTCTTTTCTGTTTGTAGCCAGCGGTTTTTCCACTAACACATCTATATTATTTTCTATTGCAGTTTTAGCCGGCCCGAAGTGATACGGATCAGGTGTTGCAATAGAAATTATATCGGGCTTTTCTCTCTTTATCAGTTCCTCAAGGTCAGTATAAGTATTTATATTATATTCTTTCTCCACTTTAGCCAGTTTTGCCTCATCCAGATCGCACACTCCCACAAGTTCTGTTTTTTCATTATTTAAATATGCATTTATGTGGTGTGAACCGTATATCCCTGCCCCTACCACTGCTGCTTTTATTCTTTTCATTATTACCATCTTCCTTTCTCAAAAGTGTATTTTTTTAAAATAATCCCAAACCAATTAAATACGCTATAATAACTGCAAGCGGCCCTGTCAGCTGACGTGAAAGAAGAACTGCCGGGGTTCCTATTTCTATAGTTTCAGGTTTAGCTTCCTGCATAGACATTCCCACAGGGAGAAAATCCGCTCCTACCTGAACATTTATTGCGAACAGTGCCGGAAGTGCAAATACAGGACTTATTTCTCCCGCACCTATTTTCGCCCCTATAAGAACTCCTACTACTTGTGCAATTGCAGCTCCCGGCCCTAATATCGGTGACAAAAACGGTATACCGCATATAACTGCCAATACTACAAGCCCTATTATGGAACCTGAAAGCGGAGTAAGAAGTTTTGCTATTGTTGTCCCTATTGCCGTAGAATTTATTATTGCTATAAACACACTGATAAATGCCATAAAAGGAACAACAGTTTTTATCATTATATCTACAGCTTCTTTACCAGACTGAAAAAACAACGTGACTACATTTCCTATATTTAATCCGATTTTTTCAATAAGCCTCAAAAATGAAAACTTTTCTGTTTTTTCCATTCTTTCTATCTTTCTTTCCACGACTTCTTCCAGACTTTCTTTTTTCGGAGCATTGCTTTCTTTTGCTTTGGAAACCAGTTCCAGATTACCCTCACGCACATCAGAAACATATATATCCTCAAGTATAAATTCCGCCAAAGGGCCGGATTTCCCCACAGGTGTTACATTAATAGTAGGAACTCTTTTTTTAGGATATATTCCGCATCTCAGCGTTCCGCCGCAATTTATTATCACGCAGAGTATCTCACTGTCCTGAGGTGTATGCTTAAATCCGTTAATAACTTCCAGTCCCAGCATTTCCCCTATCTTTTCAGCTACAGGATCTATAAAATTTCCAGTCATTGATACTATTTTTTTTCCGGGTTCATTTTTCAGATAAAGCGGCCCGCCCCATCCGTTGGAACCTTTGGACACCTTAAGTATTTTTTCCATTTTTCCTCCTTGCTTCTTTTAGAAACTATCTTCTATTTTGAATTTTTTCAAATCTTTTACATTAATAAATTTATCAATTTTAGTTACCGCTATATCTCCGGGATTTTCAGCTTCATTGCTTCCTGAAAACTTAATAGTTACATGCCCCAGTTCCTTTAGATTTTCCAGAGCTTTACTGCCTACAGCTGTTATAGCAGCGGCTTCATTATCAAAGTAAATCACATTTCCTTTTTTTATATTTTCCGCATTGCTGCTTTTCACTTCAAGACACAGGCAGTAATCCTTAAAATCTTCCGGCCCGGTATTTATAAAAGTAATCAAATAACCTTCTTCATAGCTCTCCGCTGTGAATTTTCCCACACTTGTTATATCTGCTTCATATAAAATCATATTACACCTCTTTCGGATTTATGCAGTTTTTGTCTGTAAATTTCTTCTCTTGGATAAAAAGACGAAAATTATTTCTGTAATAAATCCTCTCATTAATCCTACAATTACTCCTGCAATAATATATCTTATTGCAAGTCCTGAAACGGGCAGTCCTACTTTCTTTATCCCTTCTGCCACACCAAGCCAGATAAACAACTCAGACGGAACTACATGGGGAAACAAGGCAGTAAGAGGATGGGCAGTGGCACCCAAAGCATCCTGATATCCCGGCTTACATTTTTCAGGAAGAAATCTCCCTACTGTAAGAGCACCGGGACTGCTGAAAAAGAACCACGCAAAACTTGGAAGTATTCCATATGTGAGTATTTTTGACTTTCCAAAAATTCTTGCCACATTATTAATTTTATCCTCACCAATGATTTTGATGATAAAATTAATTGTGGTAAGAAGGACTATAAGCATCGGGACAGAGCCTTTTACCATTCCCACGAGAGTAAGTCCTGCTTCCTGAAATAATGCTATAAAACTCTGTGCAAAATTAGTAACAAATTCCATAAAATAAACCTCCTGTTTTTATTTATAAATTTATTGAAAAATTTATTTTAAAGTTCTATAATTTAGTAATAGCACTCTAAAGTTTTTCCATACCCAATGTATACCCTGGTCTCAACCTATTGTCAAATAAGGATTCTTTACACTTTATTACATCTTTTTTTCGTCTTTCTTAAATGTTTCCATTTGATTATATGCAGTTCAGGGAAAAATTAAACAGCATTTTTTCGTCTTTACTATAAACAAAATTTTTTTTAGAAAAGGAAAAAAATATGGATAAAGATTTTTCGTTATTACCTGAAAGGCCCTGTTATATGGACATTACTCCGAGAATTACCACAAGGGAAAAGAAACTTTTACTTTTTATTTTTGAAACATATAAAAAATACAGGAAGAATCCTGTAAGACTTTCTGCTGAAAAAATTCTTCCAGTATTGGAAATAGAAAAAAAAGACCTGAACATATCTCTGGAAAAGCTCTCAAAGAAAAGAATATCCTATTGCCTTGCAGATTTACACGGATTTTCATCTTTATTTCCCAGTATCATTAATACCTCAGGAAATTATTCTTTTTATCTCTCACATGAAATTACAGAATCTTTTAATTTTGGAACAAAATTTTATAACTGTGATTTCAAATCCTTTTTTCTTTTTAATGAAAAGAGTTCACCCCTCTTTTTTCTTGAAATTTTAAAGAGAAAAAAAGATAATAAAAATGAAATTACCATATCTGTTACAGATTTAAAAAACATACTAATGATAGAAAATGCTTATGACAGATTTTATGATTTTGAGAGATATATATTGAAAAAACTTTTTTATGATATAAATTTATTTTCAAGGTTTAGTTTTTCTTATGAGAAGATAAAAAAAGAAGGGCGTATTTCCAGCTTAAAAATTTCATTTGATGACTTTGATGCTATTCAGGAAAATCCTGATATCAATCATCTTATTTCACTTGCCAAAGATCATACAGAAAATTATAAAAAGCTTCTGGAACTTATCAGTGCTGCGCTAAAAGTGAAAGATACAGAAACTGTGAAAAAAGAAGTTATTTTTTCTATAGAGAGCTATACACAGAATTTTGATAGATTTCTTGAAAAAGTTTTCAGCGGAAAGATTGATATTTACGAAGATTTGAATATTGTAAATTATTTTGAAAAAGAATATTATAATTTTTACACTTTTCAGTCTGATGTGATAAAAGAACTGAAAAACCACACAGAAAATAATTCTTTATTTGAATACCTCAGTCTGTCCTATGAATTATACGGATTTTTCTATGGAAAACATTCCTCTTATACAAAGCTTATTCATAATATTATCTTGAAAATTCTTAAGATTGATTCTGTTTTTATTGTGAAGTTTATTTACAAGATATAACATTTAATAAATTTCTGCTGTTCAAAATAAAAAATGCATTCTGCACCAATATACAGATGTATTTTTTATTTATTTTAAAATTCATGACTATTTCATATTATACTTAATTTCTCTCTCATCACGTGAGTTTCAAGATCAGCCAGCCTCACAGGAACAGGAAGTCTGCTTTCTCCGTTAATAAAACCCATTGCTATATTTGTGGCAGTATCAAGGTCTATCCAGTTTCCGCATGATACAAATACAGGCTTTACATCCTTGCGTGTTTTCAAAACCCTGCCGTATATCTCACCATTTATCACAATGTCTGTATACGACCCCGCTGTATTTTCCGGCATAATAAACTCTGTATTTTTTATTTTCAAATAACTTTTCGCTATTCCAATTGTGGGCTTCCCCAGATGAAAAGATGCATGTGTCGCTATTCCCATATGCGTATAATGAAGATATCCGTTCCCGTCAAACATATAAATATCAGGCTCATTTATCAATTTATCCTTTGCCTCTATTATCAGGGGAAGTTCCCTGAAAGCCAAAAAGCCGGGAATATAAGGAACTGTTATTTCCCCGCTGCTCCAGACCTTCTCTTTTACTTCCCTGCTGTGAAAATCCACCACTACTATACAGCAGACAGCATAATGCTTTCCGCCGTGATCCCAATAAGCAAGATCTACTCCGGCGACAAGCCTTATATCCTCTATCTCAAAACTATTTCTCAGCTCTATTTTCCCCGCAAGACTTTTTTGTATATCCATAAATTTCTTTTTTATATTATGCATAATTGATTTTATCCTCTTCCCCGGAATTTATTTCTCTCTGTATTTAAAAAAATACTATCTGCAAAACAGACAGTATTCCTCTTATACCACTATTTCAAACTGTTTTCTATTTTTGCTATATCCTCTTTTGTGAATGTAATATTAGCCTTTTCACCTGTATCATTCAGTATTTTTTCCGCTATTATCTTTGTTACCGGAGTAATTATGTTAAAATGATCTCCGCCTTTTATATCATAAATGTACAAAGGAATATTATTTTCCTTGGCTATTTTTTTCATCTCGTCAAATTCAAACCAGTAATCCTCTTCCCCTTCAAAGTAAAACGTAGGAGACTGAAGCGATTTCATATAAGTTCTCGGCGATCTTACTTTTAGTTCCTCAGGATTCTTTGTATTAAAAGGAATTGCCACACGCATTGATCCTTTTAGCCGTAATTCCAAATCAGGTATCCCGCCCAAAGAAAATGCGGCCCTGAATCCTCTTGAATATTCATTCCCCAGTAAAGCTCTTGTTCCTCCTGTACTGTGTCCTACTACATAAATTCTTTCAGGATCAACATAAGATATTTTCGAAAGATATTCTCTTGCTGATTCCAAATCCTCTATTTCACCATAAAACATATCATAAATTCCCGGATTGGCATTTTCTCCCCTGAAACTCGGTACCATCATTACTATTCCTGCATCTCTGAATGCTCTTCCTGTCTGATCATTTTCTGCAGGCTGATCTGCCCAGAAATAATCATCATTTCCGATTCCGCCATATCCACCTATAAGCCATATTACTGCGGGATGTTTCTTACCGTCTTTTGGGTCAGGTGTCAGAAATGCATCCATCTTACCATCTTTGGCTTCATAATTTACAAGCAAAAATTTATTTTTGGGAGGAGTCATTGGTTTTCCGTCTCCCTGAAAACTGTTATCCACTATTTCTGTCTGGAACTTTGAATGTGCTGTTGCCAGATCCTCATCACTCAACTCAAAGCTGTATTTTGTCTTATCTTTTTTTTCTGTTTTTGTCTCTGTTCCCTGCTTTGCTTTCTCTCCCTTTGAACCGCATGATAAAATAAGAGTTCCCAGAATAATCAACACAAATACCAGATATTTTTTATTTTTCACTTTATGCTCCTTTCGGTTTATCAAAATTGTATAATTATTTATTCTTTTTTCTTTCATAAATTTCATTTAATTCTTCCAGACGTCCTGTCAGCAAAGGCAGTCCTTTTTTCAGCCAGAAGCTGCTGTTTATTACTCCGCCGGACATTCCGCCCTTATCATATCCTGAAATATAAAATTCTTCTCCTTCTTTTATTTCATAACCAGAAGTCAGTTTATAAAAAATATGAAAGCTTTCAGTAAACTTTTCTACAGAATAAGGAAGAGGTATATTAGAAAAAAATTCCTTTAAATCCTCCCATAAATGCGGATCACCCCTTAATCCCCAGCCCTCCGGATGTATTTCAAAAATCTCCGCTACAGTACCCTTCATAATTCCTCCCAAAATAATAAGATTATTTTACCGGTTGACCTTACATAGTTACTATACCTAATATTATTAAAAACTTCCTCATATTAGCTGTTTCTTAACTTTAATTTTTTACAAAAGAATGAGTTCCTTTTTCGCCCATTCAAGAACTGTTTCAAAAGTAGATTCTTTTTCAAGCATGTATACCAGAAATGATGCAAGTCTTCCTCTGAAAAAATCATCTACAAGTTCTTCTTCGAATAAATCCTGGTTCATTTCTATGAAAAACATCACAATTGATTCTATGGTTCTTTTATTTCCGTCTATGAAAACGTGACCTTTATTAAGACTGAAAATCAAAAAAGCTATTTTTTCCTGTATTCCATTGTAATATTCTTCATCTGTGAACGGCTTATTGGAAAAAACAGTATCACATGTGTAGATCAGGGAGTTTTCATTCCTTAATTCATACTTGGGAAATGATTCCAGATCAGGATGTTCCATAATTCCTTTATTTATGGAACATATTAATTTATAAATCCCTTCTGATTCCTTGCTGAAAAATTTTTTCTCCATTATTTATCACTCAAATACTTCAAAGCCTTGAAGTTATCTCTGATTATTTTTTCTGTTGTTTTCTTTGTTATTTCTTCATTTTGAGTATATTTATCAAAGCTTATATTTATTTTTTTCTTTTGATTATTTTCTTTCATTTCATCACCTTTTTTATAACATCTTAAGAAAAATTATACCCTGATTAGACATATATGTCAATTTTATTGTTGTTCTAATTTTTTGATTTTATGGTTATTTTTTATATGATAATATAAAAAGGAACTCTCTATATTCAGTAGTTTATAGAATTTAGAAACTTCCTATTTTTTAATCTGATTTTTTAGTTTTGATTGTTATTTTTCCAGTTACACTGTATTTTTACTGCTATACCTGTGATTCTTCACAGCTTTTATCCTCTGTAACCCAATTTTTCCTTAATAGCACTTTCCAAAAGAGCCGAACAATTAAGTTTATGCTTTTTAGCCAGATCATTCACCCATTTTGATATAGTAACATTTCTTCTTACATGCCTTTTTTCCTGTTCATCTCTTACAGGCGGCATATAGGCTTCTATCAGCTGAACAAACTGACTGCTTTTTGTCTTTATCTTATTTGGCTTACTGGGTTCCGGTATATGGATCTTCCTGTCTTCCAATGAATAAAGATATATTCCCAAAGCTTCTTTAGCCATGAATAATGCTTCTTCCAAACTATTCCCATATGTAAAAGCCCCCTCCAAATCTGGAAAATATACATTATATCCTCCGCTTTCCTCTTCAAATACTGATGGATAAATATATAAATCTTTCTTTGTCATAATCAGTCTCCTAAATTCTCTGTAAGGCAGGAGTTACTTCAAGCCTGTCTGTTTTAGAACAGCATTATAAAGCCCTGTTTTCAAATCTTTTCTTGGATGAGGAATAACAATTGTCCTCTCTCCCTTTATGAATACATGATGACTTCCCCTAACCCTGTCCAATACCCAGCTCTCTTTTTTTAAAAGCTGAATGAGGTTTTTTGAATCATGTGCCATTCTTTCTCCCTTCACAGTATTAATGTGAACAAATTACCATTTTCGGAGATTTGCCATATAAGATTAATCCTAACCTCAAAAATATTATACACATTTTAAGTGTGTATGTCAAGAATTTATAATAAAATAGAGACGGCTTATTTAGCCATTTCCCCTTTATTAAATTCATTAATAGAGTCAATTTGCTCTTATATCTAAAAGAGCATCTAAAAAGATTGTAAATGTCTCACTATTTTTATATACTCTTAATTGCATTTTTGTGATATTCATTCACTAAAATAAACAATATAAAGATACTTTTTATTTATAAAATAAAAGATCGGACTAATCCAGCTCTCCAAAACACAAGATACAGTAAATACAATATCTTTATTTAGAGCCTTTATTAATCCAATCTTCTTTATATGATCATGATTTTTATTTAAACGGGTGTGTTTTATAAGCACTGTTACTATCTTTAAGTAAGATATCCGCCTGTGCCTTACTATCCGCAAACGGCTGTCCGTAAGCAAGTGTTCTTCCTAACATCACTCCTGCGAAATATTCTTCCCAGCTGTTATAATCATTTTTAGCCTGAGTAACTGCTTTATTAATGTAATCCCACATCTCCTGCTCAGTTATATAACCAGCACTGTAAGAAAATCTTGCTACGTTTACAAGTCTGTCATAATCCCATGCACTTATAGTTTTTATTCCATCTATCTGCTCTGCTGTGTAACCATAGTTATCTACCAGATTTTTCTTTACATCTTCATAAGCCTGAAATTCTGCCGAGTTCGCAGTAGCAGCTTCCGGAGTTCTTAATTCTGCTAATGCCGGATCTACCTCTGCTTTATGCCCTTCTGCCAGAAGATATTCCAATGTTTCTTTTGCAGTTGCTGTATCAGTTACATCCCATGCACTGCTCAGTACCTGAATACTTGCATCTTTATATTCTGCAGCCTGCAGATCGTCAAAAGGCATTTTATTTCTCGTAGTTAATACAGCTCCGAATACTAATGCATTTTCCTGTTCTTTTGTAAGTTTTCCTTTTGCTTCTTCCTTAGCCGGTGCTGAAGCTGTCTCAGTTTTAGCCGCTGTATCTCCTAAATTTGCTTTTTCTTCTTTTCCTTTACACGAAATTATTGTAAGTACAACAACTAAACCTATTAGTAACTTTGTTTTGTTTTTCATAAATCTCTCCTTTTTTTAGAATACTAACGATAATTGTATCATAATTTTTATATGTTTTCAAATCAAAGCTAGGAATTTACTTATTATTACATAAATATATCTTAAAATAAAAAAGACCATCACTCCGTTGTAATAGTCTCCATACCAACCCGTTTTTTTATTTAGTTAATTTTTCCTCTTTACTTCCTAAAAGTATTGTTTTTTCTGTAGGAATGAATAATCCAGTATTCTCATTACGTCCTTGTAAATAATATACTGCATTGCTTTTCCCCAGACTTTCTGCTGCCTTTTTAGAAAGTTCGCCTATAGGCCCGCCTTTAACACGGTTAATTATTAAACCAACCTGCATATCCTTATAATCAGACAGCATGTTATAATCTCCGTCACTATCTCCGGCTACAAGTATCGGCCCTTTTCCGCCATGGTTTGGTCTGATAAACTTATCAATAGTTTTTGATTTTCCTGCTCCCTGAGTCTGAAAGTAATTATTATAATCATACTGATTAATATATCTTCCTTTATCGTCAGTCTTGAGCTGCATAGCAAACACATTGCTTCTCTTTACATTTAATCCGTATTTAGGATTAGTTGCTGCTACCACTATTACATCAATAAATGAAGCAGAGCATACATACACTTCTATACCGTTATCCATAAGTGTGTTATACAGATTTATCATTTCCGGCATTACACGAAGTCCTGTTTTATATGTTACAGTTACTATCCCGGCTTTACCTGCTCTCTCCTTAGGACTTGTCCATGTTACTTTCTTGTAATCATTTCTTTTCAGCCAGTAATCTGTAGAATCCTCTGCAAGTTTCTGTACTTCTTCAGAAGTCATTCCGCTGAACAGATAAGTAACCCACGGATAACTGATATCAGCACTGAATGTTCCACCTATTGCATCATAAAGATAACGAACCTTAGTTATAAAATCCATATACTCAGGAGACTTTTTTATCTCCGCCAGAGATTTTTTCCCGTTCCCGCCAAGTTCCTTATAATTATTGTACAGCCATGTGTAGCTTTCTACACAGTCCTCTGTAACTATGTCGATATTCAGCTTTTCACCTTTTGAATTCTTAAATTCATCTGTAAAGTTTCCTTTTGGAACCTCTGTTTTCAAAGCTGCTTCGAGCTGCTGCGGTGTCATTTTGAATCTCAGATTTTCCAACTGATAGATCAAAAGTGCTTCCTGAATGTCATTCATAGCTGTGGTATTATCGAAGTCAAACACTGCATAAGGCTTACTTCTGATGTTATAATCCTGATTGTTAATACTGTTTTTCTCAATCATTCTGTTTAGAGCCTCATAAGTATTAGGTGCCCAGTTCAAAGCCTTCAATTTTGTTTCTTTTACCGGCAGTGCATAAGCAAAAACTGACATAAATACCATGAAAATCACTGCTAATGCTCTTTTTCCATTTTTCATATTCTTTCCTCCTAAAAAAATTTTTTATGTAATATATTTAAATTCCCCAAAAGAAAGGGGAGAATTACATACTGACTTTTCACCGGAAGAAAAATACTTCTTATTACAAAAAACCTCCTTAAAAAATTTCACTATTAAAAGTTTACCCTGAAAATAGAGCAGTGTCAATTTTCTATTAAAAAATAAAAATAAACAACAGTTTTGTTTCTTTATTTTTATTCATAAAAAATGTGTTCTAAGGATAACTATCCCAGTAACGACCTAGTCCTTGTGTATTTAACTCTAAAGTATGTTCATTTAATAGTTTTATTATTTTTTCCACATGAATATAGATTTTTTCCCTGTATTTCCCTATGAATTCTTTTCCTGTTTCAGCAATACACCAGTATTCATCACCTATATTATCTCCGTAATACAATATTACCCCATACTCATAACCTAATTCTCTAAAAACTTCATTTCCATTTGCCGCTAATTCGTATGCTTCCGCCAAGGCTGACTCTAATATCTCATCATCATGCATTGCTTCAGCAAACAGCTTTCTTAATCTGTAATTCTCAAATTCTATCCTGTTGATATTTCTGAATAATAACTTAGCAAATGTGTAATATTTGGCTTTTTTTCTATAATCAAAACACATAATATCCAGATAATCATCAAGCGGAAGTTCTTTTTCCAGCTCATCACAAAATAAATAAGTCCACTGTTCGAACTCTTCCCCGCTTATCTCTCTGTTCAAAAATCTAAATAACCCTGCCTTTATCTCACCTTTCAAAATTTCACCCGCCTTAATTTCTCATATCACTGAATTCCCAATAAACTACTTTTCCATATTCCACTCATAATCATAACTTATACATAATTCATCAGAATCAAATAATTCTTTTATCCGTAATATTTCTTTATGTATAGCTGCTTTCTCAACATCTGTAAAAATTCTCTTTTTAAGACTGCTCCCCCATGGCGGAGGATATCCCTGTTCACTCTCATATGCAATCAGATCTAGCCCATATCCCATACCCAATTTGGTAAACTCTTTATTACCATAGCAATACAGATCATAAGACCACACCAGCAGACACTCTAATGCCTCCTCATTTTTCAATGCATTATTCAGCAGCTTTGAAAACTTATAATCATCAAATTCCTTCGAATCAACGATTGTAAAAAACAGATCTGCCACATGAAGCTTTATTTTCGTATCATGCTTATATTTAAAACTCAAAAGATCTGTATACTCATATACTGAAAGTTCATTTTCCAGGCTTTCATCCTGATACAGCCAGTTCTCGAAATACTCTGCTGATATTTCTTTGTTCAAAAACTTAAAAAATACCTCTTTAGTCTCTTTTCTCATAAATTCACCCCGTCTTTTTAATCTCATATAAATTATCACTATTTTAGCACATAAAAAAATAAACCTGTAGAAAATTCTACAGATTTACATTAATTATTTAGGATTTATACTTAATAAAATTACAGAGCAGAATAATCAACTATTTCTATTCCTTTACTCTTAATGAATTCTTTTACCTCATCACTGGTAATAACATCCAGTTCTGTGAGTCTCGGATAACTATACGAGCTTTTCAGAGTATCTGTACACAGGAAAGCTGGATGACACATTAATTCCACTACATCGTAGATCATTGCATCCCCGACAAATCCTCTAAAGTCCTCCACTCCTACTTTATCCGCATAATATCTGTCCTCGAATAAATCTATTGTTCTGATCCAGTCAGGAACAATAATTTCTTCTCCCGCTCTGGTAGTTTTCCCGGTTCTCCCTACCCTTACAGGAAGGTTATATTCCTTAGCAACGGCAAAAACTGCTTCTGCCATCTTCAGACTGTAAAGATGGACATGATGATGCCCGTCAAGATGAGTAGGATTTATCCCCATACTTATCAGCTTATCTATCTGTGTTCTCATTTCTGCTTTTATCTCTTCAATATCAGCCTCTTCCATTAATTCGGGATATTTTTTAAACACACCGTTTTCATCAACAAGTGTTTTCCCTAAAGATAGTGATTTTTCTATAAAGGTAAGATGAACCCCTATAGAAGTAATCCCCTCTTTTTTGGCAAGATTCACTGCATGTTCCGCATAAGGCATATTCATCATAATTGTAGTAGATGAAAGCACCCCGTTTTTCATGGCTTCTACTATACCGTAATTAATTCCCCTTGTTCTTGCAAAATCATCTGCATTAATAATCAGTTTCAATTCTACACCTCCGGAAAACTTTCAGTCTTTGACAGTACCGGAATCTTTCATTTCCGTATCTGCCAAAAACCTCTCCTTATCTAAACGCCCTACCGCGGATTACAATACGGTCTCAGGCTCTGTTGCTTTCTTCCATTATTTTTCTGCCTTTTTCTATATATTTCGTTATTCCGAAATCTTCCACAGTGAATTTCCCGTCTTCCCATGTTACTATATTTGCGCTGCAGTTTGGAAGCTGTTCATTTATCTGAATATCCGGTTTCACAGTTCTCAAAAAGTTCAGTATAGATGTTCCGTGTGAAACAACAAGAATATTCCCTCCTGTTTCCCTGTTATCCTCGATTATTTCAGTGTAAGCTCTCATTTGTCTTTCCACAAGGTCATCTATATTTTCCCCGTTTGGAAATCTGAAATCTTTTCTGCTTGCATGAAGTTTCTCAATTAGTCCCGGATATTCTTTTTTCACTGTTGCTGATTTTTCACCTTCAAGGTCTCCGAAAAACATCTCTTTTAAGTCTTTCAACATTGTAAGATCCAGCTCTCTCTCCTGTAATAAAATCAAAGCTGTATCTGCTGCTCTTTCACTTGTACTTGAATATGCAGCTGAGAATTCTATGTCCTTCATACCTTCCGCAGCATATTCCGCCACTTCTATTCCTTCAGGAGTCAGCGGGGCATCACAGTAGCCCTGCATTCTCAGAAATTTGTTAAATAATGTCTGTCCGTGTCTTACTATATAAAGTACTATCTTCTTATCATTCATTTTTGAACCTGCCTTTTGCTTTTTTTGATATTTATATTATAGCACTTATATATTATTTTTTCATTTTTTACTTTAATTTTTCAAATTTCTCTCAAATGCCTATATATCCTTACCATTTGATTTTATTACATCTTTATACCAGTAGAAACTTTTTTTCTTATATCTCGCCATATCTTTTTCATCCTGCTCTTCTCTGTTTACGTATACAAAACCGTAACGTTTCTGATAGCCGTTCAGCCAGCTCAAAAGATCTGTAAAGCTCCATGTGCAGTAACCTATGAGGTCTACACCGTCTGTAATCGCTTCCTTGCAGGCTCTGAGATGTTCTTTTATATAATCAATTCTGTAGTCATCATTAATTATATTTCCTTCTTCAAGCTTATCGAATTCTCCAAGACCGTTTTCCGAAATAAGTATCGGCAGCTTATATCTGCTTGTAATTCTTCTCATTCCTATTCTAAGACCTGTCGGATCTATTTCCCAGTCCCAGTTTGTAGTTTTCAGATATTCATTTTTCTTTGTTTTATATGCTCCGGGTATTCCTTCTTCCTGTGTAGTACCTTTTTTCCCTGTTGTATTAAATACTCCCACTCCTACACCATCAAGAGGATTTGTTTCAAATGTTACTGTTTTATAATAATTTACTCCCATAAAATCAGGTTTCCCAGCTTTTAGAAGCTCTGTATCTCCTTCAAGAACTGTGGGCGCCCATCCTTTTTCTTTAAGGAATTTCATCCCTGCTACAGGATATTCACCCCATGCATAAATATCCATCCACCAGTCTGCGTTTAATTCTTCTTCATCTTGAAATGCCAGAACATCTTCCGGATTACACGTGGCAGGATATCCCGGATTCAAAGCAAAACTCGGTCCTATTTTCCCGTTCGGCACTATTTTTCTAAATGAACTTATTGCCTTTGCATTGGCAAGACTGGCTATATGATTAGCCTCATACATTCTTTTATAATCTTTTACACCCGGCGGATGTATCGCTCTGAGATAACCCAGTCCTATAAAGATATTCTGTTCATTCAGGCTTACCCAGTATTTTACCCTGTCACCGAAATTTTCAAACAAAGTAACACAGTAATCATTGAAATCTTCTATTATCTGTCTGTTTTCCCAGCCTCCGTATAAATCCTGAAGAGCCTGCGGCAAATCCCAGTGATACAATGTAACTATAGGTTCTATATTATGCTCTATTAATTCATTTATCAGATTATTATAGAAATCCAGCCCTTCCTGACATGCCTTTCCAGTTCCTTCCGGGAAAATTCTTGCCCATGCTATGGAAAATCTGTATGCTTTCAGTCCCATTTCAGCCATGAGGGCTACGTCTTCCTTATACCTGTTATAATGATCTACAGCTACATCGCCAGTTGTTTCCATGAAAGTTTTTCCGGGAATTCTTACAAAATTATCCCAGATCGACTTTCCTTTTCCGTCAGTATCCCATGCTCCTTCTACCTGATAAGCAGCTGAAGCTGATCCCCATAAAAACCCTTCAGGAAAATCATCAAGTTTTTTATGTATCATTAAATACACCTCCTGATAAAATATTTTATTTAAAATCTTTCCGTTTATTCCTGTTCATTAGAAAATCAGCCGTAACGGCTGATTTTTAATCTATTGTTTGTCAAAAAAATCTTTAAACTGAGGAAGATATTTTTTGTGAGCAATTAACAATTCATCTAACACTTTTTTACCAATAGTGCTTCCCGGTATCAAAGGATTAGTAATAAATGCTTCCAATGCTATTTTATAATCTCCTGTTACAGCCGCTTCTATTGTAAGTTCTTCCATCGCTTTCATTATCTGTATATACCCTCTTTGTGCAGTAGGGAATTTTCCGAAATTAAGCGGTTTTGGACCAGATGCAGTGATATATGCAGTAGTTTCTATTGCACAGTCATAAGGAAGATCATCTATAGTTCCGTTATTACGTGTATTTACTACCATCAATATCTTTTTGTCGTTATGTATAGAATTTATCAATTCACATGCAGCATCTGAATAATATGCCCCTCCTCTTTTTTCAAGCTGTGCCGGTTTATCTTTCAGATCTGGATTTTTATAAAGCTCAAATAATTCCTCTTCTACTCTTTTTACTACTTCACCACGTGTACCTTCATTTTTATAGCTTTCAAGTCCTTTTTGCAGCATATCGTCCTGAAGATAGTAGTATCTGTGGTAATAGCACGGTATCATACCTAAGTGGTCAAGCTGATCCTGAAGAAAATGCATTACTTCTATATTAGCCACTCCTGCTTCCTCTTCACTTATTACTTTAGTCGCTACCTCACCTGTGATATCTTTTCCTTTGTTATCATATACTTTATGCCATACAAAGTGATTCAGTCCTGCGAAGTGGAAAAATAATTCACTGGCATCTTTACCAAGAAGCTTTGCTTCGCTCATCATATGGTTTACAGGAACATTGCACAGTCCTACCACTTTTTCATACTTTCCATACTTTAATACAGCTTCTGTAACCATTCCTGCCGGATTTGTAAAGTTTACAAGCCATGCATCAGGACAAAGTCTTTTCATGTCCTCAACTATAGAAAGAATTACCGGAATTGTACGAAATGCTTTCAGCATTCCGCCGGGACCGTTTGTTTCCTGACCAAGCAGACCATTTTCAAAAGGTATTCTTTCATCTTTTATACGGGCATCAAGGAAACCAACCCTGAATTGTGTAGTTACGAAATCAGCACCTTTTAGAGCTTCTTCTCTGTCCAGAGTCAAATGTATCTGCCAGTCCAGACCGGCTTTTTCCACCATACGCTTTGCCAGACTTCCAACTATTTCAAGCTTTTCTTTCCCCTCTTCTATGTCAACAAGCCAAATTTCCCTTATTGGAAGCTCCGCACTTCTTTTAATAAATCCCTCAATCAGTTCCGGTGTATAGCTGGAACCTCCGCCAATAGTTACAATTTTAATTTTTGACATGTTACCATCATCTCCTTATATAAAAAATTTGTTAGTTAAATACCTGTCTATATTATAGCACTTTTATGCCACTGCTGCAGCCTCTTCTTTTAATTTTTGCGCATCCATTATTTTGAAGAATGGATAATATATAAAGAATGTTATTACCATACTTACTACCTGTACTACTCCTCCTGATACACTGGCTGTGGATAAGGCCCCTCCGAGAATAGGCGGTGTCGTCCATGGTATTGCTATACCTGCCAGTCTTGCTACGAATCCTAATTTCATTGACCAGTAAGTTATTGTAATTACTACTACCGGAGACAATACAAACGGAATAAGCATCAACGGGTTCATTACTATAGGAAGCCCGAAAAGTATCGGCTCGTTAATATTGAAGAATGCCGGTCCTATAGCCAATTTACCTATTTCTTTCAGCTGTTTGCTCTTTGAGAATATCAATAATATCACTGCCAGCGAGAATGTCGATCCTGATCCTCCCATTGACTGAAAGATATCAAAGAATTGTGTTGTTACTACGTTAGGTAAGTCCGCTCCTCTTGCTCCTGCCATATAAGCAGCGTTATTTTCAGCCATAAGCTTATATGTTACCGGAGATATAATTCCCATTATCAGGGCAGCTCCGTGAATACCTGTCATCCATAGTAAATGAATAAGCAGTGTTACTACAAGTGCTCCCCAGTATGTTCCTCCTATTTTTGTCAGAGGTCCTACTAATAATACTCTTACTATATTATGCATATCTTCAAACGGTGTGTACATTAATCCAAGTCTGATCAGCCATACTACTGTCAGTATTATCATACCCGGAATCAAAGCCGCGAATGATTTTGCCACTGCCGGCGGTACACCGTCAGGCATTTTTATGATAATATCTTTTTGTATAATTATTCTATATATTTCTACAGTAAATATTGCCATTAACAAACCTACGAATAATCCTCCGCTGTCAAGAAAGTTAAATGCTATTCCCCCTACAGTTCCTACCTCTTTACCATCCTGTAAAAATGGTATACTGTAAGGTGTCACAAGTACAAAGGAACACAGAGCCAAAACTGCTCCTGTAAGTGCATCTACACCATATCTTTCAGAAAGTCTGTATGCTATACCAATACAAGCTATTACTCCCATCAATCCAAATGATGCTGTTACCGGGTAGCTTAATTTTTCAGCAATTCCTGTGTCTGCCAGCCATTTTGTATACGCCGGTATTGGGAAATTCCCTATAATCAAAAATACAGATCCTATTATTGTAAGCGGCATTGTTACTATAATTCCGTCTCTTATTGCCTGAACATGTTTTTGGTTTCCTACCTTTCCTGCTATAGGCATCAAATGTTTCTCAAGAAATCCTATAACCCCATCCATAGCTCCTGCCATAATATTCCTCCTCAAATTTCTATATAGTTTATATACTAAAGTCTATTAACATCTTCATCAAAAAACAATGATAATTATGCGTAAAATTAATGTTTCAGAGAATAAAATTCCAAACTTATGGACCGGTACCCACGAATGATTACCGCCCAAGTTCTTGGAATTTACCTTATCTGCAATACTGGGTATAAGCAGAATAAGATACTAGCTTTCCAGTGCATCTATCCTTTTATATAAATCTATCATTTCTATTACCATATCTTTGAACAGAATTGATCCCATAAGGTGATCCTGTGCATGAACCATAATAAGACCAAGGTCTACTCTTTCACCGCCGGCTTCCTTAGTAATGAGATCTGTCTGTATCTCATGGGCTTTTAGCATTTCTTCATTTGCTTTCTTTATATAGTTGTCAGCTTCCTCAAAGTTACCGACTTTTGCTTCTCTCAAAGCCTGAAAAGAATAGCTTTTGCTTTCTCCCGCATGACCAATTAGGCTCATTGCTATCATTTCAATATCCATTTCCATATCCATATGTCATCTCCTAAATAATAAATTTATATTGTATGTTGTTTCTCCAAACTAACCGATTAATTTTAAAGCTTGATCCAAAACTTTCGGTCCGTTCATCATTCCATAGTCCATCATATTTATTACATCTATAGGGATACCCTTTTCATCAGCTACTTTTTTCAGATCGCTCAATGCATATTTTACCTGCGGACCTAATAAAAGTACATCAGCATTCCCCACATGATCTCTTACTTTTTCCAGTGGTTCTGCCCACACTTCTGCTTCTATTCCCTGCTCATCTGCAGCCTTTTTGATTTTTGTAACAAGCAGACTTGTAGACATTCCTGCTGCACAACATAGTAAAATTCTTTTCATAGTGAATTTCCTCCTCTAAAATGTTAATTGAATAATTTAATTGTTAATTGCATAAATTCATCTTACTTATATAATAACCTATTTTTCCTATATGTCAAATTTACTAAAAAAACTGTAGTTTTTCGTCTGATTTTTCAATAAAAAAAATTTATTTTTCCTGTTTTTAGGCACTTCATTCCATAATATCAGAAAAAAAGATCATTTTTTCGTCTATTTTGGATAAAAAAAAGTTATTATATTTTAGTTTTTTTGAAAAATTTTTCAAGATTTTTACATTTTCTATGTTCGTTTTCATATAATAGCTTTTTTTTTATATTTTTGTTATAATTCATTCAGAACACTCTGTATGCCTAAATTTCAAATGACAAACACAATATCAGAAAGCAGCAGAATGTGAAAAATTCAAATAAAGGAGTTGTAATGTTAAATATATATAATTCCCAACAGTTTAATTTTCTCAAAAAACATAATTTTTCAGTACTGACAAATAAGGCTTTGAATAAAAAGGAAAAAAAATTTTTAAAAATTCTTTACTTAAGTTGTGGTATTCTTGATAAAAATAACTCAGAAATATCCTATAAAATTGAAGAGATTTTAAATGTTTTAAACTACGACTCTATTACCCGTCTGGAGAAATTTCTTAATAACATTATCAGCAAAAGAGTTTTCTACAGAGTGGAAGAAGATAACAAACTGCTGCAAAACGGAAGCTTTGGTATTATAAACTCATATTCAGTTTATAAAGGGCGTATCTATTTTCTTCTTTCCGAAGAGATACTTTTGTCATTTATAGAAAAAACTCTCTTTTCTTATCTAAAAATAGATAAGTTTATTTTCATGGAAGAAAATTTTTCCTATAATCTTTATTTATACCTTATCCCTCTGTTTTATAACCAGAAAGAAGTAGTTATTGATCTTGATAAATTAAAAAATATACTGAATGCAGAAACCAGTTACGAAAGGTTTTATGATTTTGAAAAATATATTCTGAAAAAAGCAATTGAAGATATAGTGACCTTTAGTAAATATAATCTTTCATATTATAAGATGAAAACCGGAAAAAATGTAAATAATAAAGTTACAGCAATAAAATTTATACTTAACAATGAAAAACCTGGCAATTATTTTGATGTTAAACATGCTGCCAATGAGCTTCTGAATGTAGTCAAGACTAAAGTAGTCAATATAAATGAGATGTATGAGCTTATACTCCTTTATATCATAAAAAGAAGCTATGATTATGTACTTACCAACATAAAATATACACTTGCCAATTATACCGACAATATAGAAAAACATCTGAAAAAAGCACTGCTTTATGATCTCGGGAATACTGAAAAAATTGATAAATATGCACTTTATGTTGAAGATATAGCATACTTCAAAACACCGTTTATATTACAGATGAATCTCTGGCGGCACCTGAATAAGGTAAGTGCAGAAATTCCTGATTATGATGATGTAAACAGACTGTATTATTCGGACTTTTTCAAAAAAATTATCAAGCTCAGAGACAAGGAAGAATTTGATTTTTCCAATGATACAGTAAGAATATATATAAAATATAATGAAAAAGAAGACAGTATTATAAGAATATATATACATAAGGAAGGATAAAAATTTTTATTGTTTTCCAAAGGAGGAGAATTTTATGATAAATACAGAGTCCTTATTTAAAAATAAAAAACTAAATCCGAAACAGATTATTGCCTACGGCTTTACCAAAAGAAAAGATGACTACATTTATTCCTCAGAATTAATAAATGGTCAGCTTAAAATGACGGTTATTATCACCAAGACCGGAAAAGTATCAGCAGAAATAAAGGATATACTATCAGGGGAAGCCTATATTATTCATCAGGTTTCTGCCCTTCACGGCGGATTTGTGGGAAAAGTCAGGGAAGAATATGACAGAATTCTTAATGATATTGCCAAGAAGTGCTTTGAAAGTGATATATTTAAAAGTGAATATTCAAAACAGGTTATTCAGTATATCAGAGAAAAATACCATAATGAACCTGAGTTTCTATGGACTAAATTCCCCAATAATGCGATTTTCCGCCGTCAGGACAGTGCAAAATGGTATGCGGCATTATTAATTCTGCAAAAGCAAAAACTGGGACTGAAAGAGGACGGCATAATTGAGATAATTGATTTACGGATCAAACCCGAAAATATGGACAGTTTTATTGATAATAAAAAATATTTTCCGGGATATCATATGAATAAAAAACATTGGTTTACCATTTGCCTTGACGGCTCAGTTCCCGCAGAAGAAATTTTCAGATATATTGATATCAGCTATACACTAGCTGTGAAATAGCAATTCAGTGATAAAACATCAGTATATAAAAAGAATCCGATTACTCGGATCCTTAATATATTTATTCAGTTAATTTATATTTTCTCTATCGCTCCTGAACTAATTCACATTTATATGTGAACAGAATAATCAGGGGCTTTTTTTATCTGTCTGCTCTTTCCACCAGGCCTGCATTAGATGTCTTTGAAGGAATAAGTCCGATTCCTTTTCCATTATGTGATACTAAAAGACCTATATTTGTCTCATCCAGCTTCACTACATCATTATTTTTCAAACCATAGGTTATCAAATCCTGTTCTGAGAAAACTTCTTCTGCCAAAATTATTTCATTTTGTGCCAGTTGTTTATAATAATCATATACAGCTTCAGCTTGATTCTCATTACTTTTGGAAGATGCTGCCGATGCATTTGATGATGTTTCTGATACCTGAGCTGACGCTACTACTGGTATAATTAATCCATACCAAATTGACGCATCAGAGGAATTTTTGGGTCTGAGATCTATGTCAGCATACACTGCTCCGCACACGTAAATTACAAGTGCTGAAATAAATATTTTTTTCATCTTAATCTCCTTTTATCTTTATATTTTACAGCTAATTTATTATACGAATGATTCCGTCATAATTTTTTACCCAGTTTATAAATATGATACTAATATATATTCTTATCCCTCAAAACAGCCAGTGCTGTCTCTGCTGCGGCTTTCCCTCCTGCATTGTCCTTAGCCTGAACATTTACCGCGAATATAAACACATTATCTTCTTTCTCCACAAAGCCTACAAACCATCCGTTTACATTCTTTCCGTCCAAAGTACCTGTTCCTGTTTTCCCGAAAAGTATCTTCCCGTTATTTTCTGACAGCTTTAGTGCGTTTTTTACAGCTTTTATATTTTTATCATTAAATACCAGATTATCTGTATAAAAATCCTTCAGCAGCAAAACCTGTTCCACAGGTGATATCCGCAGAGAAGATTCCATCCAGTAATCTGATATATCACCGCTGAGATTATAATTCCCATATGAAATTTTTTTATAATATGAATAAAGCTGTTTTTTCCCGGCCTTTTTATCTATTTCCTGAAAATACCAGTTTACTGAGTCTTTCAGTGCGCTTTCCAATGTCTGATCCTGATCCCACACACTGTACGAATTAGCTTTGCCGTTCCACTTCATAGAAGTATCACCGCTCTTTATTATTCCCAGTTCCAGACCTATAAGCGCATCATATATTTTATATGTAGAATCAGGAGCTGGTGATACTCTTATCTTTATTATAAATAACATACTGATCAGTTTTCATATTATACAATACAAAACTTCCGTCATACCCTTTAAAATAAGTGCCAAGATCTTCATAAACTACATTTTTCCCCTGAAAATTATACTTTTCAGTATATGCCATCTGCGTCACCACAGATATCTGACTTAGTAAAAAAAAGCTCAATCCTGTGAAAATCAAAAAACTTTTTATTTTCATGCGTGTTGTTTCTCTTGTATAAACTGCTATTTTTTTTATACGGCTGCGAAGTTCCTTCTTAGTCCCGCCCAGACTTGCTGTCATAAATATATGAGAAGTATCAGATAACTTTGTTATAAAATTAATGATTGTATACCCGTAATCAGAAAAAAACTCTTCATCAAGCAGTTTTAGTACTGAAGCATCACATGCTATCTCCCTGTCTGTACGCATTTGCTTAAAAATCATCCATACCAGCGGATTAAACCAGTAAACGACCTGAAAACCCGTCATTATCCAGTTAATCAGTACATCTTTACTTTTATAATGATTTAATTCATGTAAAAATATATATTTTATTTCTTTCGTGCTGAATTGTTTTAATGTTGCACTCGGCAGTAAAATGTACGGTCTGAAAACTCCCGTTGTTACCGGCACACTGATAAAATCAGAAATCCCTGCCGCGGGTTTCTTCTTTATTTTCAGCATATTGCAGCATTCATCAAATAACCCTTTTATTTCATTGTCTTCCAGCAATACAACTGATTTTCTGATTCTACCGAGTCTGAAACCGCCAGCTGTTATAAAAAAAGTCAAAATGAAAATGCCTGCGATCCATAGTCCTATTAAAACTAAAATCAGATAACCGGGCATAATATGATTAGCAGACACTCCGAAATCCTGAATCCAGTCTGCTGCATGAACTAAGGCTCCGTTTCCGGCATTTTCTGCTATTCCCGCTTCTGCAACCTGTTTTGTATTTATCCTGTTAAATGTAAAATTATCCAAAGTTCTGTAATCAAAAATTCTGCTTGGTACGAAAGGTACTGCAAGGATTATTAGAAACAAAAAACCTGTATTGTTCTGCCATTTTGAAGTAATATGTTTTCCAAAAACTTTTTTTATTCCCAGAATAATAAAAATAAAAAAAGATATTGTAAAAGAATTCATCAAAAAACAGATAAAATTCGTTCTGACCATACTATTTCCCTTTCTTGGCTATCCCTTCATCCAGAATCTTTTTTAGTTCATCTATATCATTCTCTGTAAGCTTATCCTGTTCCAAAAAATTAACTACCATAGAATTCAGGGCACCATCATAAAATTTATTCAAAAAACTGCTGCTTTCCTGCTCCACATAATCTTCTTCTTTTATAAGCGGAGTATACACAAATACTCTCCCCTCTTTTTCATAACCAATAACGCCTTTTTTCACCAGCCTTGAAAGCAGTGTCTGTATCGTCTTTGGTTTCCAACGGCTTTCTTTTATGAGTATCTCGGTAACTTCTTTTGTACTCACAGGAGCCTTTGCCCAAATTAGCTTCATGACCTGATACTCTGCTTCTGAAATGGGGAATGAATTTTTCATAATTACCTCCAATTCTTACATTTGTAATAAATTTATTATAGCACAATTTTCGGGCAATTATAATATTTTTTTTTTATAAAAATTTTTCTTGACAAAAAAGTCTTACAAGTGTAAGATATAAAAAATTACATATGTAAGATTTAATTTCAAAAAGTATTTTTACAATACTTGCTTTTAACAAAAAAAAAATAATAAGGAGAACACTCTATGAAAAGAATTTTATTAGTTATTATGCTGGCTTTTTCTGCAATTATTTGTAAAGCCCAGCCGAAATCCGTGGCTATTGTCACTAAAAATGCCCCGTCAAAGTATACTCAGGAGTACTTTCAAAAATATTTTGATGATTTGAATATAGAAGGAAGTATTACTATCTATGATTACAAAAATAAAAAGTGGTTTTACAGTGATAAAAAAGATTCAGAAAAGCGTACACTTCCTGCATCTACTTTCAAAATTCCAAATTCACTGATCAGCATAGAAGAATATGCTGTAAAAGATGAAAATGAAGTTTTGAAATGGGACGGAGTGATAAGAGAAATTCCATCACACAATGCCGATACCGATTTGAAAACTGCATATAAAAATTCCACTGTATGGTTTCACCGGGAAATGTCAAGAAGAGTCGGAATAAATAAATATAAAAAATATCTGAAAGAATTTAGTTACGGCAACCAAAATTTGTCAGGGAAAGCTGACTATTTCTGGCTGGACAATACCCTTGTCATTTCGCCTGCAGAACAAATAAATTTTCTAAAAGGTCTTTATGAAGAAAAATACTCTTTTTCAAAAAGAACTTATGATATTGTAAAAAATGTCATGATTGAAAGAGAAACTGATACATATATCCTAAGAGCTAAAACAGGATATGGAATAGTAGGGACACTGGATATAGGCTGGTATGTTGGATATGTGCAAACTAAAGATAATGTTTATTTTTTTGCCACAAGATTATCACAGGATGTTCCGAATAAAAATAATGACTTTATTAACCTGAGAAAAACCGTTACTTTTAATATTTTACAGGATATGGGAATTATACAGTAATTCCTAATATAAAAGGGCTGTGTTGCTTTTTATAAACCACAGTCCTTTTTACTTTCTGAATAATCTTTAAATAATCCTGTATAGGTGAAAATTATATTTACGAAGCTTTTCCCTATTCTTCTTTCAGTAAGATTTCATTGACATTATTTAGTATATGAATTATAATTTATTAATTATTAAGTTATAAATTTTATTAAAAGGAGAGAAGATATGAAAAAAATAATTTTACTTTTTATGGTTTTTTCGCTTAGCATTTTTTCAAAGAGTTTTGATTCAATGGCTTCAAAAAAAGCATTGGATAAATTTATAGAAATAGAACGTTCCGGAGATTTAAAAAAATATGCTGGTGATAAACAGGCCGAAGCTATGTTCGGCATAAGCAAAATGTCTGAAGAAGAAATCAGTGATATGAATAAAGGAAAAAAAATAATTGGTGATAATTATAAATATAAAATAACTAATGTGAAAGAAACCGGCAATAAGAGCGAGATAACTATGAATGTTGAATATGAAGCTGTAAATTATGACAGTCCGCAGATGAAAGCAATTATTTTGGAGCTGGAATCAAAATATGGTAAACAGTGGTTTGAAAATAGTTCAAATGAAGAAATAACAGATAAGTTTATGGAAAAATATACAGATTTTTCTATTGTCAAAAAAACAATAAAAGTAAACATGGAAAAACAAAACGGATATTGGGATATTGACCTGAATGAAAATAACGACTTTATGATAAGCTTATATTCACACGGCGAGCTTTATTTCTGGCATGAATAACTGAAATTTAAATGCATACTTTGTTACTAAAAACTAAAATTAAAAAACTGGGCTTTTATACCCAGTTTTTATTTTTGATAATATATAAATGATATTCTAAATATCTGACTTATAGAATTTTTTTAATACACTTTCCTAAAATGCAGCCTTAAAAGAAACTCCTACCTTATAGTCTTCTTTATTGTCATTTCCTGCTCCGTATTCTCCTGTAAGGAATATCCCGTATCTGTCTTTTAACTCCACTCCTATTGTTCCTCCGGTTTTTATCTTACCCTTATCTTCGGCAGTTTGTGCCAGCTTGTGATACCCCTCTTCTATTACAGATAAACTTGCTTTTTCCTGTCTGTTCATATTTCCAAGTTCATATTCATAAGCTGCACCTATATTTCCTTTTATTTTCCAGTCTGAATTTGATCCAAGACTTTTTTCTGCCTCAAGTCTCAGCCCTATACTTGGCTTAATGCTGTAGCCGTCATTGCTTTCCACATTCAGACTTTCAGCCCCGCCTGTTTCCTCGAAGCTTTCATGCGCCATATATCCGAGTTCAAGCCCTGTAAACGGCACTAACTTTACATTACGTCCTATTTCAATATCTTTTCCTATTTCATTTAATGAACTTATGCCGTATACATTATAATCCGATTTCATATCTGATTTTGTCCCGTCATACCATTGTATACTTCTGTCATTATTATGAAAACTTACTCTACCTAACAGATCATTTCTAAAGTTCCATCCATTTACACTGTACTTATTATGTAATCCAAGCTGTACAGTATCTGCCTGATCTTCATTATTTGTATCTTTCATCTGAAAATCAGTTCTTGTATACCCCAGTGAGTAGCCGAATGTGTGTCTGTATGTTCTTTCTACTTCTCTAAGTGCCAATACCCCCACTGTGTTATAATCATACGATTCTACACCGCTGGTATTCTCCTTAGTGCTTCCTTTTCCTGCTATTACATTTATTTTCACATTTTCTTTTGTGTTATTTTCTGAGTTCTGCAATGTAAACAATGCATTGTTAAGTACCCCGTAAATATCCTGTTCCCTCTGATTTATATTAGCGTACACACTTCCTGAAAGCTGTTCAAAACTGTCTCTCAAAGTATTTTCATCTGTTATAAGGTCTAACTTATCATAAATTTTCAGTGCATCACCCTGGGCATTAAGATATTTATCCTCGATATTTTTAGCAAATCCGTCATACCATGCACCTTTGGTAAAGTTATCATAGTCAATTTTTTCCATCCATATATCTATTTTACCCTGATCATTAGTTACAGGTATTGCATCAAATGTAAGCGAGCTGCTTTTCACTGATACTTCTCCGGTATTTTGCCCTCCTTCTGGAGTTGTCGGATCAAATACATTTTCAAATTTATACACTCTTGCATTTGTTCCCTGTGTGAATAACGGATCTATTTTTACGTCATTATCTCCGAAATTAAAGCCTGGCGCCACTATACTTACACTGTTGCTCAAAAGAAAGCCTCCGTTTATATCATCAGGCGAATAGCCATTCAAAGAAATTTCTTCCATTGTTGGTACCCTAAAACTCGATGAATCTGGTTTTATAATAAGATTAAAACCATCCAGTTCAAATTTTTCATCAACTTTTATAATACCGGCATTTATTATACTAGGCGGCGTATAAGCTGCATCGCCGGTTACTACCTGCTCTGAACCTATTGTTCCCGAGGCGATTTCTATTAATCCGTAATTTTCAAGGATTGAACTTCCGGAAAGCTGTATTCCCGTGCTGTTATTTCCATTTATATATATTTTCCCTGTGTTTTCATTTATTACTTTTGAATTGGCATTAGCATAAATTCCCATACTGTTATTTCCATTCATTGTTATAGTACCGGCATTTGTAATCTCGGTATTTCGTGTTCCCGCTATACCTATACTTCCGTCACCTGACAGTGTGATATTACCTTCGTTTCTCACAGCTCCTTGTTCTATATATATTCCCACTGCTTTTTCCGATGCAGAAGTTATGTTGCCGGTATTCAGAGACTCATTTATATTACTTACAGAATAAAATCCTACTCCGTTTGAGCCAACTGTTATATTACCGCTGTTTTTCATATTTTGTACATTTTCTCCGTAAAGCCCCACTGAATACTTATTTGCAAATGGGTTTTCAGGATCAATTATAACAGAATCTCCGATTTTTATATCACCGCTGTTATCTATACTTCCTGCTTTATTGTATATCCCTATATTTGCAGTTCCGTTATCTCCTGTTATTACCGCTTTATTTGTTATATCCCCGCCGTTTATCAAATAAAAACCTATAGAATCAGAGCCAGCCATATTCAGATCAGCACCTGCTTCATTATTTACAGTTGTTTTTCCGTCAGAATATACCAAAACACTTTTATCTTCCAGATTGGATATATTTCTTCCCGTATAAACAGAATCTTTACTTAGAACTACACCATAACTGTCACTGCTTACACTTATTCCGGCATTATTATCAATCACAGCCCCGTTAGTCCCATATATACCTACAGTTTTTTCACCTGTTAATGTCAGGTTCCCGCCAGTAATATTCAGATTACCGGAGTTCATATAAATACCGGTACCTGACAACCCGACTTTTACATCTCCTGCTGTGTGGTTTACCTCTCCGCCCTTGCTGTAAATACCAATAGAATTTACTCCTGATATTATATCCGCAGAATTATTAACCGTTCCCTGAGTATTATTATTAAATATTCCTATAGCTGGATCAGACATACTTACTGAATTTCCTATTTCTACAGAATTTCTGTTATTAAAAGTCTTTGCACCATCTGATGTGATATAGACACCTACTGATTTATCACCTGTTAATGTTATTACACCATTATTTTCACCTGTAATATTATTGCTTCCGTCAAGATAAATACACACACTTCTTTCACCGGTACTATTTATTGTCCCGTAATTAGAAACATTGTCTCCGTCTTTTATGTAAAGCCCTGATGATCCTGCACCAATTTCTATATGTCCTGTATTTTCAATGCTTGTACCTGAACCGCTTCCGTATAATCCCACAGAAGAACCGCCCAGATAAATAGTTCCTTCATTTTTAGCACTGGCTCCATTAGTCGCATAAATTGCTGTTGATTTATCTCCGCTAAAGTTTATTACTCCCTTATTTGTGGCTTCCTGATATACGGTTTCCCCGTTTATAGTTACCGGAATGCCTCCGGAATACCCGCCTGTAAGAGCTATACCCACCATATTATTTCCTGCTGCACTGATATATGAATTATTTCCGAGCAACACTGCTGAATTAATCCCTGATATAAATGTTCCTCCGTCTCCCAATGAAGCACTTGAATCATAATACAAAGTTCTGTCTTTTATATTTTGTACTATATATTGTGAATCTGATGTAGAATTAACAGAAAAATTCTGGTTAAAAGTTCCTGAACCTGCCACATTGAAGATTACTATTCCTTTACCGTCTACATTAACCGTTCCGGAACTCATAAATGATGCAGTTCCGTCAGTATACACACCTACAGAATTATCCCCTAATAAATTCAATTCCAGATTATCCGAATATACGGAATTATCTTTGATATAAATTCCTGTTCCATTTTCTCCCACTGTTATCTTAATAGGTCCTGAACTCATAATATAAGATTTATTTGAATATATACCTACACCGCCTTTAGAAGCACTTACATCAATGTCTGTACCGCCTTCTAAAGCCAGAGTTCCGCTGCCGTAAGTTCCCCCGCTTGAATTCTCATTTACATAGATACCTATGGCTTTTTCACCAGAAGCTGCAGTTATTTTTCCTGAGTTATATACAGTAAAAGAAGAATAAGAAGTACTTCCGTCATCTGGAACCGGATAAGATTCTGCGTATATTCCCACACCATTATTTCCGATGTTTATCTCTCCGTCATTTCTCGCAGTTCCTCCGGTAGTATACATACCAATGCCGGTTTCACCATTCAGATTTAAAATACCTGTATTAGTCTGCCCTGCTCTTTTAGTATAAATACCTATTGAATTACTTCCTTCCAGATCTATTGTACCATTATTTTCACTGCTTATTCTGTTATACTCATTAGCATTATAACTCTGCCCTATACCAACCAGATTATCCTCGGTTCCTTTTATTGTGACTCCCTGACTTACAGATACTCCGGATTTCCCTATTTCAGTATTTCTGTATGTTTTATCACCTGTATTATTGTTTTTATCTATATTAGAATCTATATCTATTACTAATAATGATGAAGTTACCTTTGATCTTCCTAAACCGTTAAATTCTATTGAAGAACTTTCTGTAATATCTCTCAAATCACTTAAATTCACCTTTGTATTTTTAACAGCTATGTTAAAACTGTCTGAATCTGCATTTATAGTAAGTTTTCCGTTTGAAGTATCTGTTATACTGTTTATATATTCAGGAAGGTCAGCTTCGCTTGCTATTCCGCTGCCTTCATAATAATATCCTATTGCCCCGTTCTTCAGATTGACATTTACATCTCCGTTTATTACAGTTTTCCCAGTCAGACTGCTTCCGTTATTAGTGAATTTTTGGAAAAAGAATGCAAAACTGTCTTTACCGTTTACTGTCATTTCCATTGCCTGTCCTGAAGTCTTAGACTGCAAAGAGACATTTCCTCCCTTTGAAAATATTGCAGCTCCTCCGTCACCGTTTATTTCAAGCCGGTCTGTTGTTATATCGGTTTCTGATGAAGTATTTACATAACCGCCATTAACATATAAAGAACCCGCTCCGCTGTAAACTGCTGTCGGCTGTTTTCCGTTCACTTCTATAAAACTGTTTTCAGATGTCATATTTAACCCGTTATTATAAATAGCTGTTGCATAATCTCCGTTCATAGTAATATTACCTTTATTTAAGCCATGCTCACCTGCTACCATTCCGGTGATAACCAGACCCAGACCTCCGTAGTTATATCCCCATTCATTGGCATATGACGAAGAATTATTTATAATATCACCATAATTTTCAAAAGTTCCGTTAGTTACTATTACGCTCATTGCCTTAGCTCCGGAATTTATTGTTACAGGCATATAGTTTTTTATTACTGTGGCATATGAACCTGCTGCAATGGAATTTTGAAATCCTGCATTTATGGGTTCTATGGAGTTAACAAGACTGCTGTCTAATATTACATTACCATAACTAACTTTTACCAAAGAACTCTGCTTGGAATTCTCCCCGAATTCTACTTTCTGTATTATTGTGTCATTTAATATCATATCCATTGTTTTTAGAGTAGCAGACTGTGTTTCTCTTGATACTGCCGGTGTATTTGTTCCGTTTATTAATATATCCATATTTCTTACACTATCCAAAATATTGGTTCCAGTGGTACTCAAACCTCTTTGGACATATAATCCCACATTTTTGTCACCTTCAAGAATAATTTTCCCATTTGAACCGTCTATTTCTATTGATGAATTTACATAATCATAGCTGCCGTACACTGATGCTCCGATTTCTACTGCTCTGTTACCGTTTCCTGTGATACTTATATTACCGGACTTTATTAATATTGGTTTTGTATATGGATCAACTGCTACAAATACCCCGACTCCTCCAGTTGATCCCGATACATTTTTAGAAGTAGATTCTATTATTATATTTCCTGAATTAATTAACTCCCCTTCTTTAGAAGATGTCGCTGTTCCTCTGTCCAGCTGCATAGCGATTCCGCTCTGCCCCTGCTGTGTTCCGTCTTTTAGCGTTATAGTACCTGTATTTTCCAAAGTAGCTTTAGTTCCGAGATTTGCTGTTGAAGTTCCCAGATTCAAGCTCAATCCTACAAGAGCAGTAGAAGAAAAAGTATTTGTAGTATTATTTGCCTGTAAAGTAAGATTTCCTGAAAATACTACCTTACTGTCTGTAGTGGCATAATATGGTCTGTAGCTTAAAAATCCCCAGTTATCATAACTTTTCCCGTCAGTTATCGACATATCCCAGTTACCTTTTACTTCAAAATTTCCGCTGTTTGATATATTATGTGCCGAAAAACCCGTAGTATATCCGGTATGGGTATAAGAAGAAGCAGTTGTTCCCGTATATGATCCGTTATTGTAGGCTGCCTCACCTGTTACAGTGATGTTATTAGTTGCCCCGTTAAGCTCCAGTGATGTTCCGGCTGTTGACTCTACATTCAAATTTTCATAAATTTTATTTCCTGAAGTATTATATCGTACTAAAGTAGTTATTCCTCCTATACTTTTCCCCTGAAATGAATTCTGTACTCCGAAATACGGAATTGCCACATTTGGAACTGTAGGAAAACTAAGGTCTCCCACTGTAAAAATCGGTGCTGTTATCTGCGGTGCTGCTGCAGGCGTCATATTGACATTTACTACAGGTGCATCCACAGGACTAATATTCAGCTCCACATCTTCTCTCATAATTCCCTTTACAGGAATATACATTCCCAGATCTACTGATTTTGCTGTACCTTTTTCTATACTTACTGCTGTTTCTTTTGAACCGCCCCTGTGGTTATTATTATAAAACCCGCTAAAATATATCTGCCATTCAAGATACTCAGGTTTCACAATATAATCACTTTGCATATACAAATCTTTTAACTCTTTATTTCTTTTATTTAGTATTTTTTCTAAAAGTTTGTAATTTTCATCTGACGATTTATTCCCTATATTTTTGGTCATATTGTTGTAAATTCTGTCATACTTACCTTTAGAGATACTATTGTTATTTTCTGCATAAATATTCGCTATGGAACCCAAAGCTAAAAACATGCATACTTTCTTATTTCTTAACATTTTTCTCTCCTTCTAATATTTTGCCGCTTTAGATATTATTAGTTATTAAAAATCTTGATATTGTCTTTCGGAAAAATTTTTTTTATTTACCAATGAATTATTAACCTTTTGTTATTTAATTCAAAACGTTCTTTATTCCGAATTTTTTTTACTATGTGTACTTACTTTCATATACTATCCTTACTTGTAAAAAAAGTTTTTACTTGAGTATTCATTCTACCATTGTTCAATTTATTTGTCAACAACATTACATTTCTCTACACCAATCATAAGTATTTTTAAAGATTTTTTCTGCCATTAAACATTCATATAATTTTTATATCAAAATCAAATTATAAATATATTTTATTAATTTTTTCTTTCAAAATTACTTTAAAAAACTCATAACTAAAAGAGGTTGTATCAAAATAGAATTTTTTCTTAATATTTGAATACAGCATATTGATTTTACTTTTAAATTATTACAATATTTTGTTTTCAAATTTCTCAAAAATCTATTTTAATACAACCCTGTGTATGATTCCTAAAAAACTGCTTTTAGAGTCACACCTGCTCTATACTCATTCTCGTTGTTATTACCTGTTTTATATTCCCCTGTCAGGAATATTCCGTATCTGTCCTCTACTTCTACACCGATTGCTGCTTTGGTGCTTAATACTCCTTTTTCTTTCTCCGGCTTTGATAATTTATGATAATCTGTTTCCACATTTACCAGTTTCGCATACTCTCTTTCGTTCAAATCTCCCAGTTCATAACCATACGCTACATCCAAGGCACCTTTCAGTTTCCACTGGTTCTTTTCTCCCAGCGCCATTTCTCCTTTTAGTTCCACTCCTGCTTTTGGTTTTACGCTCCACGCATCATTTCCCTGTACTTCCAAAGCTTCTAACCCGTCTTCACTGAATGTCGGTCTTGTCATATATGTTACATCAAGACCGCTGTATGGTGTGATACTTGCATTCTTTCCTAATGATAATTCTTTACCAAGCTTATTGTTGCTTGATATGCTGTATGTTTCATATGTCCCGTTCAGCTCTGATCTTCCTGCATTTGTCCAGTCTATATTTCTGTCTGTATTATGAAAGCTTACTCTTCCAAGAACGTCATTTCTTAATACCCAGTCATTTGAATTATATTTATTATGCAGTCCCAGCTGTAATGTATCTGCATCTTCCTCACTGCTGTTTCCGTCATTCATTTCATAGTTTGTATGTAAATATCCTGCTGAATAACCAAATGTATGCTTATATGTTCGCTCGACTTCCCTTAAGGCAAGGACTCCTACTGACTCATAATTATATCCTAATACTCCGCCTGTATTTTCTGTTAACTTTCCTTTCCCTGCTATTACATTTACTTTTACATTTTCTTTTGTGTTATTTTTTGAATCCTGAAGAAGATTTAATGATGTATCAAAAACATCTATTACTGTTGCTTCTCTTTGATTCATATTGGCATACATATTTCCTGCTAATTTATCAAAAGTATTTCTTAATGTGTCTACATCAGTTATCAAATCTATCTTATCGTATAATTTCAAGGCATTTCCTGTGGCATTCAGATAGTTTCCTTCGATATTCTTGGCAAACTGATCATACCATGCACCTTGAGTAAAATTATCATAATTTATTTTTTCCATCCAGATATCTATCTTGCCACTTTTATTCGCTACTGGTATCGCATCAAATGTAAGTGATCCGCTTTTTACAGATATTTCCCCCGTGTTTGGTCCTCCTCCCGGAGTTGTTGGATCGAATACATCTTCAAACTTATAAACTCTTGCATTAGTTCCCTGAGTAAAATTAGGATCAATCCCTATTGGATTAGAACCAAAATTAAAGCTTGGTGCTACCACATTAACAGTATTTGTTAGAAAAAATCCTGCATTTATATCTTCCAAAGCGTATCCCTCTAATTTTATTTCCTCTATTGTAGAGGCTCTCAAACTCGATGGATCTACTTTTATTATCAGATTTACTCCGCTTAAGTCGAATTTTTCGCTTACCTTTACTACACCTGCATTTATTATACTTGGAGGTGTATAGTCAGAAGCTCCCGAAACCGTTTGTGCTGAATTTATTGCACCTGAAGCCACTTGAATCACTCCATAATTTTCTAATGTTGAACCTCCTGATAACTGCACTCCTATACTGTCATTTCCATTTATATAAATCTTTCCAGAACTTTCATTTACTACTTTTGAATTTAAATTTGCATAAATACCTATACTATCATTTCCATTTATTGTTATTATTCCTTCATTTTTAACTGTAGAATTTCTTTCAGCTGCTATACCCATACTGTGATCACCTGACAGTGTGATATTACCCGTATTTCTTACTGCCGAACCTTCTAAGTATATTCCTATTGCATTATTCGAATTTGATGTTATATTTCCTGTATTCAAAGTTTCTGTCTGTGCATTTTTAGCATAAAAACCTACTGCATCTGTTCCTATCTCTATATTTCCTGTATTTTTCATACTTTGCACATTTTCTCCATAAATACCTACTGCATAATTATTTGCAAATGGATTCAACGGATCAACTATCACGGAATTTCCTATTTTAATGTCTCCATTATTTACTATATTTCCTGATTGATTATATATCCCTATATTTGCACTTCCTGTATTTCCTGTTATTGAGGCTTTATTTATCAGGTCTCCCCCATTTATCATATAAAATCCTATTGAATCAGATCCCGTTATTGTCAAATCTGCATTAAGTTCGTTTGTTATGCTTTTTGCATTATCTGAGTAAACTAAAGAACTTAGCTCTCCAATAACAGAACTCTTTCTATTGATTAAAGAAGCTTCTGAATTTAATACTACTCCATAATTTCCACTTCCTATATTCAATTGAGTGTCATTATCTATTACAGCATTATTAGTCCCAATTATCCCTACAGCATTTGTACCAAGGAATTCTAAAGTTCCGCCTGATAAATTTACATTACTGGAATTTGCATATATTCCCGCTCCGCTGTCATCAATAGATATTTTTCCTGAATTTTGGTTTACTTGCCCGCCGTTATTATAAATTCCAATTGAATTTTTTCCTGAAATTATATTTCCTGTATTATGCACTTCATCAAGGCTGTTATTACTATATATGGCTATACTCGGATCATTTTTATTGCTAGAATCGCCTACTTGAACTGTACCTGTATTATTTATTATCTGTTTACCTGTTCCGGTTGTGTAAATCCCTATATTTTTATCACCTGTCAGGGCAATGTTTCCGGAATTTAAAACTGATGAATTATTTGCATTCACAGAATAAAGACCTATCGTTTCTTTTCCTGAACTTGTTATATCGCCGCTGTTCATTGCAGACTTTCCATTTTCTAAGAAAACTCCCGCAGACTTTTCTCCAACGGATATTTTATTTGTATTACTTACTCCTGTTCCAATACCTTTACCGTATATCCCTACTGAACTATCTCCAAGCTTAATTGACCCCTCATTTTTAGCACTTGCACCATTTACTGCATATATCCCTGTTGAATTATTACCAAATGACATTATTCCTTGGTTTGTAGCCTCTTGATCTAAAATCTGTCCGTCTATCATTACAGACAGCCCGCCTGTATACGCTCCATTCAAAGCAAGTCCTGTTATATTTGAGTCAGTTGAATTTAAATTCGAGTTACTTCCTAATAATACCGCTGAGTTTTCACCATTTATAAAAACTCCGCCCTCTGATAAATTCGTGCTGCTGTTGGAATAAAAAGCATTATCCTTGATATTTGCAAGTGTATAAGACGATCCTGGTGCACTTATAATATTAAAGTTTTGATTAAAACTACCGCTTCCAAATAAATTATATACTACTATCCCTTTACCATTTATATTTATTGTTCCGTTACCTGTAAAGATATTAGTTCCATCTGTATATATTCCTGTTGCGTTGTCTCCATACAGATTCAAAGTTAGATTGTTTAATGTAGTTACCCCGTTTTTGCTGTAAATACCTATTCCATTTTCTCCTACAGTTATTGTACCTGAATCTGTTCCATCTACATTTATCGTATCAGTATATATTCCTATTCCATTTTTAGAATTCTTCAAATCTATATTTGAAGTGGAAGTCAATGATAATTTAGCAGCTGAATTTGTTGAATTATCTAAGTAAATACCCGTTGCATGCTCACCGGATCCTGTTATATTTCCTGAATTTGTTACTTCTAAAGTTCGATTGTAAGAAGGTGGCGAATCCTTATGCTTTTTAGTATTTGCATAAATTCCTATTCCGTTCTCCCCTGTCTTTATATCTCCTAAATTAAATACTTGAGTATCCCCAGGGACATTAGTAAAAGTTTCTCCTTGGTGTTTATATAAATCACCATAAATTCCAGTACCATTTTGGGAATTTTCTAAATTTATTAATCCATTATTTGTAATTTTAGAATTTCTCACGTAAATTCCTATTGATTTATCACCGCTTAAATCAATTATTCCGTTATTTTCCCCTGCTTGAGCATTCTTATCTCCCCCTAATTTCATAGCTGCCTGCTTTTCTTCTGTTCCGCTGACAGTTATTCCTGAATTTAGAACTATATTGGCCGCATAATAATCTATGTCTCTGTATTCTTTTTTTCCTGTACTATTTTGGTAATCTAGATTTGAGTCACTATCTATATATATTGTTGAATCACTTAATCTTACTTTTTTTGATCCTGTTAAAATTATATCTGAAATTTGTATATTTTCTAAATCACTTACTTTTAGACCTACAGAATTAAGCCCCAATAAATAACTACCCTCTTTTACATCTATAGTTAAAGTTCCATTATTTGTTACAAATAAGTTTGATAAGTCACTTAAAAAATTATTTGGTGGAAGATATGTTGCTGGTCTATAGCTTTTATCTGTATAATAAAAAGCACTCGCTTTTCCGTCCACAGTGGATTTTACATCTCCGTTTATGTGAAATTTTCCTGAAAAATATTGTTCTGCACTATATGATTTTGAGAAAAGATAAGAGTTTTCACCACTTATCGAAGCATTTATCGTATTTCCCGCTGAACCTAACCCTATTATTCCTTCTCTCAAGTAGAATAAATTGCTGTAGGCACCATTTAAAGATATATTTCCACTTTCTAAATTAATAACAGGTTGTATTTTCGGTCCGGCATAATTATAAAAAGCCAATAAACCAATTACCTGATCTCCGGTTAATGAAATATCTCCATCATTCAAAGTTATTGTTCCGCTGTTTGCAGTAATTCCATAAGTATAACTTCCATTTATAGTTATATTGGCAAAGTTTTTTAATGAACCTCCGGCATTTACCAGCCCTGCTAGTAGAGGAATATCATACCCTAAAGGAGGAGCGTGGTTAATTATAACATCTGCATAATTTTCTAATGTTGTGTCGGCATTTGCCCCATAGTTATTTATTGCAATTACACCCACATATTCACTGCTTATTTCTGTAATAGGCATATAATTCTTTAAATTTTTTCCTGCATTTACAATTATCTCTTTCGTCTTTCCTTTAGTATAATCCGCTACATTCACTAAACTGCTGTCAAGTATAACATTATTGTTCGCTGAATTATTAAAGAACATAGTTGAATTAGTAGAGGCACTTCCAAATGCTATACTTTGTATAACTTTATCATCTAAAATAATGTCATTATTGCCGGATACTGGCAGATTTCCCAATTGTATTCCTTGAGAACCATATCCATTTATAGCTATATTTAGATTTTTAATACCTCCTTGTATAATATGTTTGTAGTTAAAAAAGCTAAATTAACTACTTAAAATCTTTGTTACTTTATGTAATAAT
>NZ_JAMZGM010000031.1 GCF_024158605.1 Sebaldella sp. S0638
CATAATAAAGTCCTCCTGTTTTTAGTTTATCATAAAAAGATTTTTTTATTTACAGACTTTTTATCACAGGCTCTTTTTCAAGACTGGAAAACGGCGGTAAGGTAACTATGCCCCTCCAAAAAACACCATGGAGCGAATGTTACGGTTCTGTAACAGATAAATTCGGCTTATCATGGAATTTAAATCATGATATAAAATTATAAAAATTGTTTTATATGCACTCTCAAAAAATACAGAATATTGTGTATTCAATATTCTGTATTTTTCTGATATGTATTTCTTAAAACAATTTTTTTATCTTCTCGGTCCGTAAGCAGTAAGATTATTTCTGTCCAGTTCTCTTCTTAATTCTGCATGTGTCGAATCCAATTCTCTTTTTATAGAGTTTCTTTCACTGTTTAATCTTTCCACTCTTCTCCAGTTAGTTCTTTTCAGCATTTTTTCTCTTTTAATCTCGCTGTCTTTATTTCTGAGACTTATTTCCAGAGAATTTATTTTCCCGCTGTATCTTGAGTATATCTGATTGTATCTTTTTTCATTATCGTTTCTGTATCTTTCATTCCTATATCTGTCATTATGCCCTCTGTTTGGATTTCTGTCATTGTGTCTCGCACTAAAACCTGTTGAAGATATTCCTAACATTAATATCATTCCTGTTAATAATAACTTTTTCATTTAAATCACCTCATTGTTTTTTCTATACTATTATAATACTACATCTATGTGAAGTTATTATGAACTTTATAATTTTTTTTTATTTTTTATTCAATAAAAAAAGATTGTAATTTTCACACTACAATCTTTTATTTTATTATTTAATTTTTATATGAATAATCTCTTACCCTGTTTTGCCGCAAATCATATCTCAAATCTGCATAAGTGCTGTCCAGTTCTCTTTTTACTATTCTCTTTTCATTTTCGAGTCTTTCTACTTTTTTATAATCAGGATTTTTTCTTCTTCTTTCATCTGATATTGCCGTATTTTTCTCATCCAGTCTTTTATATAAAAGATCTATTTTATCGCTGTATCCTGAATAAACTTCCTCGTATCTGATTCTTTCCTTTGTTTCCGAAGCTGTATTTTTCCCGTTTGCATATAGCTTTCCCCCGCTGAATCCGACTTCATATAGTCCTATAGTAACAATTATTATGCCAATAATTTTTTTTATCATATTCACTCACCTCATTAGTTTCTTTCTAAGTATATAGTACACTGTCAATGTGAAGTTATCATGAAGTTTCAAAACTTTTTCAAATAATAATTTTGATCTGTTAATTATTCTGAGTATAAAAAAAAGCAGCTAAATTTAGCTGCTTATTAAAAGTCACTCAAATTGTTTTTTGATAAATCTTTTCTAAAATCAGAATGCACTGACTCAAGTTCACCTTTGATTTTATCTCTCTCGCCTGTTATTTCATTTATTTTTTTGTTATCGGGTTTTTTCTGATTCTTTACTTTATCAAGCTCGTCATTTTTTTTAGAAAGCTTTTTATTTAAATCCTCTATCTTTTTTTCATATTTTGAAGAAATTTTATCATATGCTTTTTGTTTTTCCACCCTGTTTTTATAGTGATCGTCTTTTGCACCAAAACTCACTGAAGACAGACTTAAGACTATTAAAAACATGGCTAACAATACTTTTTTCACTTTAATCACCTCATTATTTTTTACCAATTTAATTATACTACACCAATGTGAACTTATTATGAACTTTTTACATTTTTTCTATTTTTACCCTTAATGCCCTTTTATTATCTGATTTTATTATGGTAAACTCATATCCTTCATGTATTATTTTTTCTCCTGCCTCTGGAAGTGAACCATACTCTAAGCTGAATAATCCGCCTATTGTTTCTACCTTGGTTTCTATATTTATGTTCAGCAGTTTATTTATTCTGTCTATAGTTACTTTTCCATCCACTGAATACACTGTCTCAGATATTTTATTTATTTCTGATACATCATTTATATCAAATTCATCCTGAATTTCTCCTACCAGCTCCTCCAATATATCTTCAAGAGTAACAAGCCCCGCGGTTCCGCCGTATTCATCAATTACTATGGCAATCTGGGCATGATCATCCTGAAATCTTTTAAAAAGAGCATTTACTGACATAGTATCAGGGACGAATATTATTTCCCTCATTATATCCTCAATTCCGTTTTCCGTGTTCAAAATAGCCTGTTTGCACAAATCTCTTATATGTACGAAGCCTACAACATTGTCTTTATTTTCAAGGCAGACAGGATATCTCGTATACTTTCCGTCAAGTACATATCCCATTATTTGATTTAGGTCGTCTCCCATATATATACAATGCATATCTGTACGCGGAATCATAACACTCATAACATTTTTTTCAGAAAGTTCAAAAACATTATCCACAAGAACTAATTCCTCTTTATTCAAAAGTCCGTGCTTGTAATTTTCTGTTAATAACAGCATTATTTCATCATTTGTGTGTATTTCTTCATGAGTACTTATATTTTTTATACCGAAAATTTTCAGTATGAAATTTGTACTTTTATCAAACATCCATATTATAGGGTAGCTTATTTTATAGAATATTATTAAAGGGTGCGAAGCCATAAGCGCTACCTTTTCAGAATTCAGAATTGCCATTGATTTTGGCACCAGTTCCCCCAGCACTATATGAAACGCCGTTATCAAAGAAAAACCTATTACGAATGAAATAGTATGTTTTAATACCTCATCCACTGCAAAATAATTAAATAACGGACTCAACATATTGGCAACAGCAGGTTCACCTATCCATCCCAGTCCCAGCGAAGCCAGCGTTATGCCGAACTGGCAGGCTGACAGATATGAATTCAAATCATTTAAAACTTTTTTGGTATATCCGGCTTTTTTATTACCGGAACTCAAAAGTGTTTCTATTTTGGAAGCTCTTATTTTCACAATGGAAAACTCGGCTGCTACAAAGAAGCCATTTAAAAAAACCAGTAAAAATACTATAATCAGATTTAGAAAATTACCCATATTTTTGTTTTTCTCCCATCTTTAATAAAGTTCGATACGTATTTCCTTATTATTGTCCCCATAATTTTTTCAGCCTTTCATTGGCAGCGGTCTCAAACTTATTTTCACCATGTTCATAAAATTTAATTTTTATTTTCATATAATCCTGTTTTACAAAATTACCTTTATAACTGTGCGGATATTTATAATCCTTTGCTCCCAGTTTTGTGAGATATTTTGGTACTTCCTGTATACTGTTATTTTCTATTTCGTTTATTGCTTTATCAATTGCCAGATACGCTGAATTGCTTTTTGGTGATAAAGCCAGATATATTGCTACCTCTGACAAAATTATGCGTACTTCGGGCATACCTATATCTTTAGCCGCCTGCATTCCTGCCACTGCAATGGGCAGGGCATTGGCATTTGCCAGTCCTATATCTTCAGAAGCGAGTATCACAAGCCTTCTGGCAAGATACAGCGGATCTTCCCCGCCGGAAAGCATTTTTGCTACCCAGTAAACTGCTGCATCGGGATCGCTTCCTCTTATACTTTTTATCATTGCAGAAATAGTATCATATTTATCCTCTACTCTGTCATAAGACTTTCTTGTCTGAATTATCTGTCTGACTTCATCCACACTTAAATTCACATCTTCAAGATTACTTAAAAGCTCAAGAAAATTTATTGCCTGTCTGGCATCGCCTTCTACGATATCAGAGATATAATTCAGTACGTCATCACTGATTTCTATTTCCTCTTTTTCTCTTATTCTTTTCAAAATACCAAAAATATCTTCTTTATCAAGTTTCTTAAATTCAAACATAAGACATCTTGACAAGAGTGCATTATTAAGATTGAAATAAGGGTTTTCAGTGGTTGCACCTATCAGTATAATATTACCTATTTCTATATCATGAAGCAGGGAATCCTGCTGCAGCTTATTAAATCTGTGGATTTCATCAAAAAATAAAATTGTCTGTTTTCCCTCTATGGAAAATCTCTTTTTTGCCTTTTCAGCTATCTCTTTAATGTCATTAACAGAGGCTTTGGTCGCATTCAGATATTCATAGTAATAATTCAGGTGCTCTGCTACTATTTCGGCAAGCGTTGTCTTCCCTGTTCCCGAAGGACCCCAAAATATAGAATTCATAAATCTTGATTTTGTTAATATCTTCTTTAATACACCCTTATCCCCTACTATAGTCCTTTGCCCTGCGAATTCTTCCAGAGTTTTTGGTCTGTATCTGTATGCCAGAGGTTTTTTATCCTGATTCTGATTTTCAAAAAGATTCATAATTCCTCCATTTACATAAAGAAAATAGATATGCTGATTTTTCCTGCATACCTATTTCTTTTATTAAAATTATCTGATTATCTGGAATAACACAGCTACAACCAGAAAAGCAATAGCTACATACTCTGTAAGCTGCTCTATCGGTTCTTTTGTGTTATCGAATATGTTCGAGTTATTCATCATACCCTGGCTTCTGTCAGGCTGCATTAATATCAGCCCTATTAATAAAGCTGCCAGTACTACCAGTACAATTGTCAGTAAAGTTGTCATTTTTCCTCCTATTTTACTATTAACGATTCTCCTGTCATTTCAGCAGGCTTCTCTATTTTTAAGATGTCCAGAATAGTCGGCGTCAAATCAGCCAGTTTTCCGTCATTTCTTAATTTTACATTTTTTAGTGCATCCGATATTAATACAAATGGTACCGGATTTGCAGTATGTGCAGTATACGGAGCTTTAGTCACAGGATCTACCATCAGGTCACCATTTCCGTGATCTGCTGTTATCAGAACCATTCCTTCCATTTCCAATACTTTGGAAGTTATTTTATCCAGACACTCATCCACTGCTTTTACAGCTTTTATTTCTGCTTCTATAATCCCTGTATGCCCTACCATGTCAGTATTGGCAAAATTCAGTATAACTACGTCTGTATCTCCTTTTTTCAGTTCCTCAAGAAGTTTGTCAGTTACTTCATATGCACTCATTTCAGGTTTCAAATCATATGTAGCTACACTTGGTGAAGGAGTAAGAAGTCTTATTTCACCCGGATAGGTATCTTCTACACCACCGTTAAAGAAAAAAGTCACATGTGCGTATTTTTCTGTTTCTGCTGTTCTTATCTGCTTCATTCCGTGCTTTGATAATATTTCCCCGAAAGTATTTACTATAGTTTCCGGTGGAAAAGCTACAGGAAGACCAAATTTCTCGTCATACTGTGCCATACACACAAAGCTTACTTTTGGATGTGCTTTTCTTGTAAATCCTGTGAAAGGCTCTTCCATAAAAGCTCTTGTAAGCTGTCTTGCTCTGTCAGGTCTGAAGTTACAGAAAATAATACCGTCTCCGTCTTTTACTGTAGCAACAGGTGTTCCGTCTTCTTTTACTATTATTGTTGCTTTTACGAATTCGTCTGTTTCATCTCTGTTATATGCTCCGGTTATTGCTTCTTCAGAACTCCCAGCCTTTACTCCGTCTCCTAAAGTCATAAGATCATATGCCAGTTCTGTTCTTTCCCAGTTTGTATCTCTGTCCATTGCATAGTATCTTCCTATGACAGAAGCTGTTTGTCCTATTCCTATTTTTTTCAGCCCGTCTTCAAGGTCTTTAAGATAGTTCACACCAGACTTAGGAGGTGTATCTCTTCCGTCCATAATAGCATGAATATAAACTTCGTTAATTCCTTTTTCCTTGGCCATTTCAACCACACCAAGAATGTGATTAATATGTGAATGCACTCCTCCGTCAGACATCAGTCCTGTTAAATGAAGCGCCTTTCCGTTCTTTTTTGTTTCTTCCATAATATCAGATAAGACTTTATTATCTAATATTGTTCTGTCTTTTATTGCTTTAGTTATTTTGGGAAGAAGCTGGTACACTACTCTTCCGGCACCTATGTTCAAGTGTCCTACTTCCGAATTCCCGAATTGCCCGTCAGGCAGTCCTACGAACTCTCCGTCTGCCCTAAGCTGTGTATGTGGGTAAGAATTCCAGTATTTGTTAAAATTCACCGGATCTGCCATTCTTATTGCATTTACCTGATCCTGATTTTCATTTATTCCCCATCCGTCTAAAATCATCAGTACTATTGGTTTTTTCATTGTTTTTTATTCCTCTCTGTCTATAACGCTGCTTTTACTATTTCAGAAAAACTTTTTGCTTCTAAGCTTGCTCCGCCTATCAGCCCGCCGTCTATATTTGTTTGTGAGATTAATTCTTTAGCATTATCAGGTTTCATCGAACCTCCGTATTGGATAGTTACACCTTCTCCGATTACTTTTCCGTACATATCTATTAATAATAATCTTATAAAATTATGAACAAGTTCAGCCTGCTGAGGTGTAGCTGTTACTCCTGTTCCAATTGCCCATACAGGTTCATAAGCTATTACTACATTTTTCATTTCCTCTGCAGTTATTCCAGCAAGTCCGCCTTGTATATGATCAGCCACTACATCTTCAGTTTTCCCGGCTTCTCTTTCTTCAAGCTTTTCCCCTACACACAAAATAGGTTTTAATCCATGATTTAAAGCTGCTTTTACTTTAGCATTTATGAATTCGTTAGTTTCACCATAATACTCTCTTCTTTCAGAATGTCCCAGTATTACATATTCCACACCTAGTTCTTTTAACATAAGAGGAGATATTTCTCCTGTATATGCACCACTTTCATTTGGATTCATATTTTGTGCAGCTATTTTTATATTTGAACCTTCTGTTTCTTTCACAGCATCTGATAAAGCTGTAAACGGTGCTCCTATTACTGTTTCTACACCATCAATCCCATTTACAAGCCCTTTTAACTCTGATAAAAAACTTACCGCTTCTTTATTTGTTTTGTTCATTTTCCAGTTTCCTGCTACAATTATCTTTCTCATGGCAAACTTCCCTTCTTCATTTTTTTGTTTTATTCTATCATATTTTAGTTATTTTTTCAATTAACACTTCCATAATCTTGCATCATATCTTATTTATATTGTAAACTTTCAAGATATGAACAGTCCGTAAAATTCATTCAGAAAATTTTTCATTACAAATACCACAGAGAGAATATATTATATTCATCTATATGCAGGTATATATATGTTATTGCAAAAATCAGTTTTATGAATAAAAAGTAACATGGTATAAGAAAAATAAGAAATTTTCTTTTTTTATCTTTTTTTTCATTTTTATTAAAATAGTAATACACCAGTACCATTATCACAGACAAGATAAAGAAAAAAATCAGATACAACACCATATATCCTGTTCCTTTTCTCAAAAAATACGCCACAGCCGCTGTATCAGCGATAATATACATCACAATCATTAACTTTTCTTTTCTTTCACTGAATAACCGGGCTAAAATGAAATAAGCAAATGCCAGATAACTCACTGCATACACTTCCGGCATACGTTTTACCTCAAAAAAACTTTCCACAAGTTTGAATGCACATAAAATTAATATAAACACAAGCATTTTTACTAGCATATGAAGATACTTCTTGGTTTCGTTAATTATTGACATATTTATACTAACTCCTCTTATTGATTTCTATATTTATATTAATATAAATAAGTTCTAAATTCAACTTTTTTCTGATAATATTTCCACTTGTTATTTTTTTGAATAAAAAATGACTATCTCAAAATTTTCTGCACAAATAACCCCATTTTTTGTGCAGATTTTATTCTGAAACAGTCTGCTGTATTTTTATTTTTTATTGGCTTTTTCTACAAGCGGCTTTTTCTTATTGCTTTTATTTAGCGCCTTCATTATAAATTCAGCTTCTCTAAGCGGTACAGTGATAAAAGAAAAATTATCCATGATCTTTATATCACGTACTTTTCGACCCGGCGTTTTAGCTTTTTTATTCAGTAAATCCAGTAATTTCCCCGGAGTATACCCGTCTTTTTTACCAAGAGCTATGAATAATCTAGTCTTATCATCACCGGCATTATTTGCATTTGACCCTCTTCCAGTCTTTACTTCTGAAATTTCATTATAACTTTCAGGAAGAAATTCATCATCGTAGATATGTCTCAAAAGTGAAGCCATAACCACTTCAGGATCTTTTTCTCCCAGAAGTTCCTGTGCCATTTTTGTGTAAGCGCTGTAATCTTCTTCTTTTTCTATCTCTTCTACACACGCATAAAGATTTTCTCTTTTTACATTTATAACTTCGTCTATTTTAGGTATTTTTTCTTTCTTAATGTCTGTTTTTGTAAGTCTTTGTATTTTTGAAATTTTCGAAGCTTCCTTTGGTGTAACAAATGTTATTGCTATACCTTTTTTCCCTGCTCTTCCTGTTCTTCCTATTCTGTGAACATATGATTCAGGTTCCTGCGGTATAGAGTAATTAATTACGTGTGTAAGGTCATTTACATCTATTCCTCTTGCTGCTACATCTGTGGCTACAAGAATGTTTATTCTTTTTTTCTTAAAATCTTCAAGTGTCTTTGTTCTCATTGCCTGAGTTATGTCACCATGTATAGATTCGGCATCATAGCCTCTTCCTTTCAAATGCTGTGCCACATCATCCACATCCGACTTTGTTCTGCAGAATACAATTCCGTAAAAATCCTGTACATAATCCAAAACTCTGCATAAAGCCTCGAATTTATCTCCTTCTGATACTTCGAAATAAATCTGCTCTGTAAGATTAGTAGTCAGTTCTTTTGCTTTTACTTTTAGAAGTTTGTAATCCTTCATGAATTTCTTAGCTATTTTCATTATAGAATCAGGTATTGTAGCAGAGAAAAACAGCATTTTCTTATCTTCGTTTGTTCTCTCCAGTATAAGCTCTATATCTTCTATAAATCCCATATTAAGCATTTCATCTGCTTCATCCAGTACAAAATACTCAAGATTATTAAGCTTTATAATTTTTCTGTTCATTAAGTCAAGTATTCTTCCCGGTGTTCCTACTATTACGTCTATTCCTTTTTTTATCTTTTTTATCTGCTGGTCAATTGACTGTCCGCCGTATACAGGAAGCACTTTGATTTCTCTTTTACCCCTTAAAGAATACATTTCATCCGCTACCTGGTTTGCCAGCTCTCTTGTTGGCGCCAAAACTATTGCTCTTACGCTTCCGTCACATTCCAGTGTCTCCAGAATAGGTATAGAAAATGCAGCTGTCTTACCTGTTCCTGTCTGAGCCTGTCCTATTAAGTTTGTTCTTTCTTTTAAAAGTTCGGGAATAACAAGTGTCTGAATCGCACTTGGAGTTGTGAATCCCTTTTTCTCAAGTGCTTTAAGTGTTGCTTCGCTCACTCCCAAATCTAAAAAGCTTTTATCGTTCATTTTTTTTCCTCTTTTCTTTCTTCTTTTTTATATCCATAATTTATGTATGATTGAGTATCCTTCTGTTTCAAATCCTAAAAATCCGATGACCGGTTCCCATTTCTTCCCATATCCGAAATCCGGCAATCATAAGAAAGAAATACAAATATTTTTATATCAGCAGACATTGGATACTGTATTTTGACCGTGTTAATTGTCTGTTATTTTTCGACCTGCACTGATGAAATATCAGCCAAGTAAGTTTTTCTGTAATTTTCTGCTGGAAAAAGTAAGTATAATTGTTCCGATTATCAAAATTACAGATAGTGCATTTACCACCGGAGAAACTCCACGTTTTATTGATGCATATATGTATATAGGCAGTGTCGGCTGTCCGTTTCCAGATACAAACGACGTTATTACAAAGTCATCAAAGGAAAGTGTCATTGCCATTAAAAATCCGGCTATTATTCCCGGCATCATCATTGGAATAATTACTTTTATCAGTGTGGTAAATTCGCTTGCCCCCAGATCATATGCTGCTTCTACCACAGAATAATCAAATTCGTCAAGCCTTGACATTATTATAAATAATGCAAATGGTATGTTAAATGTAGTATGCGCTATAAATATAGTCCACAAACTCAAAGGCACTCCGCCTTTTATTATGTTGGCAAAAAATATTGCCAGTGATATTCCCATTATAATATCAGGTATTACCAACGGAATATACGAAATAAATTTTACATATTTTTTCGCTTTAAAATTATACCATTTTATGGCGATAGCACCAAGAGTTGCTATTACCACTGATATAAATGATGAAGTAAATGCTATGATTATACTTCTTAAGAATGCCTCCCATAAATCAGGGGATTTCATGAATAACTCCACATACCATTTCAGTGAAAAGCCGCCCCAGTTAAATCCTCTTGAATTATTAAATGAAAGCACTACAAGCATTAATATCGGCAGATAAAAGAATATCAGAACCAATATAAAGAAAAAAAGTGAAATTCTTCTTTTGTCGTCCATTATTCATCCTCCCCGCTGTCTGATCTCATAAATAATAATACTGCAATCGTAGTAAACACAATAAGAAGCATGGACACTGCCGACGCTATAGGCCAGTCTCTTGCATCCAGAAGCCTTTTACCGATTATATTCCCCAGCATTAATGCATCATTTCCTCCAAGAAGATCAGGTACTGCATACGAACCTACTGCCGGAATAAATGTCAGTATAATTGCCGAAATAAGTCCCGATTTTATACCCGGTAAAAAAACTTTTACCATAGCTTTAAATTTAGTAGCTCCCAGATCTCTTGCAGCATCCAGCAATGAAAAATCAAATTTTTCTATTGATGAATAAAGCGGAAGTATTGCATACGGCAGATAAATATAAACAGTTACTATTATTACCGCATTTTTATTATAAAGCAACTGTATGGGTCCGTCAAGATTAAATACAAATTGAAGGACTTTGTTTACTATACCGTTATTCCCTAATATTGCTATGAAAGAATATATTCTTACAAGAAAATTCGTCCAAAACGGAATTATTATCAAAAGAAGCCAAAAGCTCTTTAGCTTTGATCTTGAAATAAAGTATGCAGTAGGCAGTGCAAGAACAAGAGTTACTACTGTTACCCATATAGATATCTCCACTGTTTTGAATACTATTTTCAAAAATACTTTATCAAATAAATTCGCATATGCATCCAGACTGAATTTCCAGAAAATCACTCCTCCATAAGGCCCTTTTTTCAGAAAACTGATAACTGCTATTATCAGCGTCGGAATAACAAAAAAGGCTGTTAACCACAAAAGAAGTGAAATATAATAAGAAAAACCACCTTTTTTTCCCATACTATTTCACCTCCACTAAATAGGCATCTTCATAATTCCAAAAAATATAAACTTCCTCTTTCCACTCGTAAATTTCTTCTTCTACAAGGTATTCCACATGCGGATTAAAAACTTTTATAAGTTTTTCGCTGTTTTCTACCTTTACAAAAAGTTTACTCTGAAATCCTGTATAAATAACCTCTTCTATCATTCCATGAAGAATATTATAGTTATCATGTAAAAAATTTGGTCTGTTATTCGAGATTTTTATTTTTTCCGGTCTTAACGTTAATACTACGGTGTCTCCTACTTTTACTGGTTTGTCTAGCTCTATTTTCATTCTTCCGAGAACTGGTGTTTCTATATAGCCGTGTTTTTCATGTACTTCTGTTACCTTACCTTCGAGAAAATTCGTTTCTCCTATGAAATCTGCCACAAAAGCATTTTCCGGAGATTCGTATATCTCGTTTGGTGTTCCTATCTGAAGTATTTCCCCTTTATTCATAATTGCAATTCTGTCTGAAACACTCAGTGCCTCTGTCTGATCATGAGTTACGAAAATAAAAGTTATTCCTACTTCATCATGGATAGTATCCAGTTCTATCAGAAGTTTCTGTCTGAGTTTAGCATCCAAAGCTGATAAAGGCTCATCCAAAAGTAAAATATCCGGTTTTCCTATAAGGGCTCTTGCTATTGCTACTCTCTGCTTCTGTCCTCCCGAAAGGCTTTTCGGGAATTTGTCCTTATATTCTTCCAGATGAACAAGTTTCAGATATTTCAAAACTTCTTTTTCTATCTCATCTTTTGGTGTCTTCTTTATCTTTAAAGGAAATGCCACATTATCAAACACTGTCATATGAGGAAACAGCGCATAGTTCTGAAACACTGTATTGACATTTCTTTTATTCGGATCTATCTTATCTATTCTTTCATTATTTAAAAGAATTTCTCCCTCATCAGGCTTTATAAAACCAGCAATCATTCTTAAAATTGTAGTTTTCCCACAGCCTGAAGGTCCTAAAATCGAGAAAAATTCACCTTTTTTTATATTTAAGTCTACACCTTTCAGAATTTCATCTTTTCCAAAAGTCTTTCTTACTCCCTTTATTTCTAAATCTCTTTCCAATTATCAATCCTCCTGAACCGTAAATGACTACAATCTCTATTATAGCACATAAAAAAACAAATACATACAGAATTTTTTATATGTAATGTTTTTTTTGCAGTTTCTTGCGTAAATACTGTATTTAACAGATGTACTTTTTTATTAATCCAGTTTTTGCATCTGGCCTTTTATTTTTTTTATAAGTGACGACTTTAGGTGATAAAGATCCATAGATAAATCCACCATATACGTATGCGGATTATCCAGTCTTTTATGCCCTTTCAAAAGTTCTGTAAGTCTTTTTTCATAATGCTGTTTTGATTTTTCAATATCTGTAAGAGCGGCAAAATCTTCTGTTTTTTCCCCGTCTACTATAAAATCTTTTGTTATTTTCTCAAAATCGTATTCATTTTCTTTGAATTTATAAGAATTAAACCTGTTATTTTCATCTACTATTACAAGTTCTTTTTTCTTGAGTATTTTTTTTGTGTCAGAATCTTTATCCTTTAACACAATAAGGTCTGCCACAGCCTTTCCGTTTTCAAAAAGTCTGTATATTTCCTTTTTTCCGGGATTCGATATTTTTACTATGTCATTTGACAGCTTTATCAGTCTTTCCCCGTCTATCTCCACTATTTTATAAACTCCGCCGAAGCATGGATTATCTTTTGAAACGGCAATAGAGTCTCCTACTCCGAATAAGTCAGCTTCTACTCCCTGATCCAGCAGCGATCTTATAAGATATTCGTCAAGACTGTTTGTAAGAGCTATTTTAGCTTTAAACAATCCGGCTTTATCCAGTGCCGCTCTGCATTTCTTTGACAGATAAGCCAAATCTCCCGAATCAAGTCTGACACCGTATGATCCTTCGTAAGTATCGTCTATACCATTAGCCTGAAAAGCCTTTATAGCATTTTTCAGTCCCATTTCGAGTGTATTATAAGTATCTATAAGTAATATGAGAGTATGTTTTTCATCTTTATTATGTTTTATAAATTTATCAAATGCTATATACTCAGCTTCTTCACCTACACCAAAACTCTGTACATATGAATGTGCCATTGTTCCTATACTTTTTATTCCGTATAAATATTCAGTCACAAGATTGGAATGTGAACCGCAGCCTGCTATATATGATGCTTTCGAACCTTTTACCGCACTGTCAAACCCGTGAGCTCTTCTGCTCCCGAAAGCTGACACAGGTATTCCTTTTGCTGCCCTTGTTACTCTTGATGTTTTCGTAGCCACAGCCATCTGATGATTCAAAATGTTCAAAAGGGGTGTTTCCAGAATTTTTGCCTGTATAAGGGGGGCTGTTATTGTAAGTACCGGTTCATTCGGGTAAGCTATTTCCCCGTCGCGCAATCCGCTTATCGATCCGGTAAATTTCATGTTTGCGAGATAATCGACAAGATCTTCCTCTTGGATTACCCTGCTCAGATATTCTCTTTTTGTCTTTTCATCAGTGTTATTAATGATATCTATCAGTTCCAAAACATCTGATATCCCTGAAACCACTGCAAACCCATTCCCTTCCACTTTTCTGAAAAACATATCAAATGTTGCGATTTTGTCTTCCATTTTTTCTTCGATAAATACATTACTTTCAGTATACTGATATCTATCTGAATTCATTACTCTCAAAAAATCATTCATGATACTCACCTCAAAAAAAATTATTAAATCAATTATACTATATTTTCTATATAATAATCCAGTTATAATTATATTTATTTTATTTCGCTATTAAGCTTTTTTATATTACAGCTTTCTATTAATACAAAAAAAGAAAACTCCCGTCTTTTTATGTATAATATATGAAAAAGCCCTAAAAAGGGCTTTTTTGAAGGAGTTTTATGAAGAAAATTATTTTCTTATAATACAAACAGTTTACACGCTCCGTCTTAGCTTTTTCTTTGGATAGCCTTTATTTTACCAAAGAACGTTTTTATTTCCTCTGGCTTTCTATCTCTTTTATTTTATTATCAACGAGTTTCAGTATATGTTCCTCATCTTCGTAACTAGATACAAAATCCATATTATCCACATTTATTTTTAAAATATCTGAAATATTGTAGCTCTCAAAATACGCTCTGTAGTTATCATTAAGACTTTCCCAGTATTCTCTCGGAACTACCAGTTCGTATTCTCTGCCTCTTTTTTTTATTTTATTAATGGCAGAATCTACGCTTGTCTCAAGATAAATCATCAGTTTCGGCTTTTGGATATGTTCCAGCATATTATAAAGAAGCTCTTCATAAAGCTCGAATTCTTCATGTGTCATATCCCCGTCTTCCATAAGCATTCTGGAAAATATAACATCACCGTATATTGATCTGTCCATTACACATTTATTTATTCTTGCAGCTTCTTTCATAGCTTTAAATCTTTTGTTCAGAAAAAATATCTGCAGCGGAAAACTGTATCTCTTTCTGTCATAATAAAATTTATCTAATATAGGATTATTGACCACAGGCTCCTCAAAAAAAATCATGTTATATTTATCGGCTATTAATTTGCCCAGTGTGCTTTTGCCTACACCAACTACTCCGTCTACACATATTATGCCTTCCATTATACTCTCCTTAGTCTTCAGATTTTTAAAATATTCCATATAGTAATTATTCATAAATACTCCTTATGTAAATTCTCTTTACTATAATATCATAAGTTTTATATTTATTAAAGGAGGTCTTTGTTTTTTTTCGCGGTACTTTTTCTATGACATAAAAAAACTGCCATTTTAGCAGGATTTTTGAATATTTGTGATAAAAGTTCTGATTAATTTTTATGATTTTGTTCTAGGGTAGTTAGATTAATACGAAATGACTTACTTGAGAAATGAAATATTAGACTTAATTTACATTCTAAGATAGTTATAAGCTACATGTGTACGTTTTAATACAGTGAAAGCATTTACATTCTAAGATAGTTATATTAATACCCTACACGTAAAAAGCCTTTTATTTATTATACCTCAAACAAGCGTTTCTGTCGACCACTTTTTTTCGTCTGTTCAAAACATGACACAATAATGTCACACTCAGCATAAAAACCCACACCAGACATTGAAAGATAAAGATTTGTCGACCTCAGGTATTTTTTCCCTTACCAGCAATCGACAGAATTTTTGTCACTAAATCAATATAATTTCCCAAGTCAAAAGGCCGGACTAACTCCGACCTTTCCATACCCTAGTAACATTCAAAATAAAATACAAACTTATCCTCCGATAATTCTGGTAAAAACCTTCAATACCTCAGAATCACTGACAATTTCAGACATACGTTTCACCTTACCGTCTAAATGTACAAATCCAATCTCGTCAAAAGGAAGCCCGCTCTTTTTCAGCACATCTTCCACACTGCTTCCTTTTGGCACTTCTACTTCCAGAAAGTCCTTCCCGTCTGCATATCTCTTAAACCAGGAAGTCAACAGAAGTTTTACTTTCATCATTATCACCTTCCATTTTCATTCTGCACAAAATCCGGCTGTTAACAACCCTACACTTCCCTGTTCATAAGCTCTTCATTCTTGCTTATAAATTTATCTATTAATTCCTGTGCAATTTCTGGACTCAGCTTTCCGTTCATACTCTCGGTTTCAAAAAATCTTTTAGGAAATTTTATATCTCTTTGATTATAGCCAAGAGCCTTTTTTATACGCAGCTTTGTTCTGTAAATTCTTTCAGATATTGCAGTAAGTTCCTCATCTGTTGTTTCTCTGCCGATAGAATTCAAAACTTTCAAAACTTTTTCCCTGCTGTATACCTTTCTTGCGAACAGGCATATTATCAGAGAATTAAGCATACATCTTTCCACTTCTACTTTATAAAGCTTATCCACCAGTTTATCCCCGTCAAATTCTCCGTCACCGCTCTGATCTATAGAATATCCTCCATTGCATAAATGCGAGTGCCTCGTTCCCACGGCTGCTCCAACAAGCGCGCCGTAACCTGTGTGATATCCCGCCATTTCATTTTTTGATATTTCCATTGCAAAGTCTGATCCGCCGTATTTTGCCGAAACATAAGCAGACCCCTTGCCAAGATCCCTGTAAAATTCATTTATTCCTTTAGCTGTATATTCTATAGCTTTCGCATAACTTTCAGAATCTCCGAAAGCTAAGGGAAGCATCGTCTGTTCCTCTGTTATCATACCTTTTGCCAAAGCCTCGGTTGCCCATCCAAGCACCACTCCCATGGACATTGCATCAAATCCTGTTTTCTCCACATGATCAATTAAATTCAATACCTCTTCTGAAGTCTTAACCCCGAGAAAAGTCCCAAGTGAAAATATCAGTTCATAATCATACGCCACTGTAAGTGACTCATATTCATGCCCTTTGTCAAACTGCCTTCTCAGCTGCCCAATATGTATGCATCCCACAGGACACCCGGTGCATGACATTTTTCTCACAAGATTTTTATCTGCAAAAGTTTCTCCTGATATATCTTCACTGTTTTCAAAAGATGTCTGCTGGAGATTTCGTGTGGGAAGAGCTCCGGCAGCATTCAGCGGCTCTATATTAACAGGTGTTCCCAGATCATGATATTTTGTCATGGCTGTTGTTTCACTGCATTCTTTATATATTTCCTGATATGTTGAAAAATAATTTTTAAAATCTTTAATTGGAATATCCTTATCTCCTATTGTCAGAACAGCTTTTAGATTTTTACTCCCAAAACATGCTCCAAGCCCCAGCCTTCCAAAATGTCTGAAAATATCCACACATACACATGCGAAACTGCTCAGATTTTCTCCCGCCGGACCAATACTTACTATACTTCTCTTCCTGTGACCTTTTTCTCTTTCACGAAGTATTCTCTCTACTTCATTGGGATCTAAGCCCCACATTGCCCTTGCATCTTTGAATTCCACATTATTCTTCTTTATAGATACGTAAACCGGCTTATCTGACTTTCCGGTAATTACCATTGCATCATATCCCGCATAAAACAAAGACATTGCCATTCTTCCGCCTGCATAGCTTTCACCGTACTCTCCTGTAAGCGGTGATATGAAAGTTGCTACTGTTTTTGTAATAACCGGGAATATTGTACTTGCAGCCCCTATAGCAAATATTACCGGCTGTCTTTCATCCAGAGGATCAAGACCGGGATGCATGTTTTCTTCAAGAAGCTTCGAAGCTACACCCACTCCTCCAAGATATTCATACAGATCTTCTCTGTGTTCTATTCTCACTTTTTTAGCAGTAAGATCTACATGTAATACTCTTATATATTTTTCATAAATCATTTCCTGCCTCCTCCATTCTTAGACAATCATGCGGGCAAAATCTGGCACATGCACCGCAATGTTTGCATATTATCGGTCTGTCTTCTGTTTCATCCCAATGAACTGCATTTACTATACATGCCTGTTCACAAGAACCGCATCCTATGCATTTCTCCGAAATGAATTTCACACCGCCGCCGGCTCTTTTTTCCAATGCTCCGGATGGGCATGATTCTGCGCAGGCTCTGTCATTTTTACATGCAAGACATACTATTCCTACGAATCTTCCCGCTATACCTCCGCTCGTTCTGATTTTTATAGCGCTTTTAGTTAACGAATGACTCTTATGATTTACTATAGAACATATATTCATGCATGTAAAACAACCGAGACACTTTTTCATTTCATCTGCCCGAAGTACTTTTGACACTTCCATCACCTCTTTAAATTCTCTTTTTCTTCCTCTTCCAAAGGCTGTACTTATCCAATATCTTTTTTGTTTCTGCCCAAATAAAATATTTTAACTAACAAATAATTTGACGTTAAAATATACTATCAAATGAAATTTTGTTTATTCCATTTTATTTATTTTACCTCGATTTTGTGAAAAAATCAACAATTTCACAAATTTTTTATATATTATTTTTTTACTGATAATTACTTTTTTATCCTGAATTCTAAGGCTGATAAATCAATCAGCAAATTATATGACAGATTTTTTTTGTTTTTTATTATAATTTATATCTCATATTTTTTCACAATTTCCCTTATTACAAAAAAAAGCTGCCATTACGGCAGCCTGATCCATTATAAATCATTAAGCATATCTTGTTTTATTTTTTCTTTTTGCTTCTTTTCATTTTCTATTCTGATTCTCTGAAGTTCTTTTTCTTCTGTCTCGCCTTTAATCACTCTGTCATACTGTGTAGGACTCTGATAATAAAAAGTTATCATATCAGGATCAAAAATAATAAAAAAACTATTCTCCCTGTCTCTTGTAATAAGCATCTTTAATTCATCAGTATTTGTCTCTATTATTTTCCCTTTATATTTAGTACTGTAAGTATCCTGCAGTCCTCTTGAAATTTCCGCATCTGCCCGTCCAAAGCCGATCCAGCTTACCAGCCTGTCATTTTCATAATTTAACTTCAGTTCTGACAATACCATTCCCGCAAAATTAATATTAGTGAATATTAACTCATTTCCACGGTCTGTATAATTTTTTCCTTCAAAAAATTTTATTGCTGTATCTTTTGAAGTATTCCATTCAAAAGCCCTGAAATTGAAATCTTTTCCGGTTTTCGGAAGAAAGTAATCACTTTTTCTCATAAGAAGTTCTTTTTCAGCATAATGACTTCTTATTATCTTTTTAGTGTCTATCCCCGTTATATCAGAAAATGAAATGCAAAAGAAAGCTAATGTCATTGCAAATATAATTTTCTTCATTCCATCCCTCCTAAAAACATTATTCATGTTATAATTTTACATTATAATCGAAAAAATTTCAACTATGCAGTTAAAATGCTTCCATAATATTATCTACCCAAGTCTCTACCATTGTTTCCATATTGTATTTTGTCTGTTTCAGCGGATTTAAAAATTCCATTTCGCTTATCACTTCATTTTCATAAAGTTCTTTTTTCATGTTTTCCAGCGCTTTTCCCATTCCGCCTTTACCACAGCTAAATAAAGCTACTTTCTTTTCCTTTATTTTATTCTCTGAAAAAAAAGTCTTTAATGCCGGAGCATAATTCAATTTCCATACCGGTGTCCCCAGAAAGATAAAATCATAAGAATCAACATTCTTTTCCAACGGAAAGAGTTCAGGGTGTTCATTTGCAAAAGCCTGTTTTCCGCCAAAAATATATTTTAGTATTCCCTTAGCTTTTACATCTGCTTTAGGTTTCAATTCCAAAATTTCGGCATTCACGCTTTTACTGATCTCTTCTGCCACATACTTGCAATTTCCTTCAAAAGAATAATAAACTATCAAAATTTTCATACTATTTCTCCTCACTAAAATAATTATAAAAATTTACATAATCTCAATTGCTAGAAATTTTTTATTTAATTGCCAAATATCAGTGTTATAGATGTGTTTCTGTTGAATAGAATATTTTCTCTTTGTAAATGATATCACATTATTTATTTAATATCTACCTCGATATATAAAGTTTATATATTTTTTCTTAAAAAATTAATTTTAAATAAACTTTACACAAAAAAATATATGTTAATTTTTCGGTTGAAAAAATCCTCTGATATCAGGTATACTAAAATAAAAAGGAGTATGTCCATGAAACTGAAATTTGAAGAAATGTATAATGCTTTATTAAATAAAGACAGTTCTTATGAAGGAAGTTTTTTTGCCGGAATAAAAACTACAGGAATATTCTGTCGTCCTACATGTACCGCAAGAAAACCCAAAAAAGAAAACGTAGAATTTTTTTCTACAAGTAAAGAGGCAGTATCGCATGGATACAGACCCTGCAAAGTCTGCCATCCGCTGGAACATTTAGGTTCTACTCCGGAGTTTATAAACATCATTCTGGAAAAGCTGGAGAAAAATCCTGATGAAAAAATAAAAGACAGTGATCTTTTTGAATTGAATATAGAACCAAACAAAGTAAGAAGATGGTTCAAAAAAAATCTTAATATTACTTTTCATGAATATCAGAGAATGTTAAAAATAAATTCTGCACTGCATCAGATTTCCAGCGGGGAAAAGGTAATCGATTCGGCTTTTGACAGCGGATATAGTTCACTCAGCGGTTTTTCGCACGCTTTTAAAAATGCTACAGGGACTATCCCGTCAGATTCTGCTGAAATAAATGTTATTAATATAATGCGTTTTACTACTCCTCTGGGTCCAATGACTGCATGTGCCGATGAAAACGGTGTGTATCTTCTGGAGTTTTCTGACAGAAAAAATCTTGAAGACGAACTTGAATATCTAAAAAAAGCATTTCATGCCAAAATTATTTTCGGGCAAAATAAATATCTTGATATGCTGAAAGAACAGATTGACGAGTATTTTTCCGGTAAAAGAAAGAATTTTGACCTTCCGCTGCATACTCCGGGAACTGATTTTCAAAATCTTGTATGGAAAAAATTACTTGATATTCCATATGGAGAACACAGATCATACAAAGATCAGGCATTAGCCATAAATAATCCAAAGGCTGTGAGAGCTGTGGGGAAGGCTAACGGTTCAAACAGAATTGCTATAATAATTCCGTGCCACAGAATAATCGGAGGAGACGGAAAACTTACAGGCTATGCCGGTGGTCTGTGGCGTAAACAGTGGCTTTTGGAATTCGAAAAGAAAAACAGCAGCTCTCAATAATTTTTTTAAGTATCTATTGTTATTTTTTATATCTTGTGATACAGTTATAATAGTTGATTTTATTTCTACGGAGGACTTATGAAGAACAAAAAATGGATCGGAATTCTCATGGTTATAATAAGCTCTATTTTATGGGGAGTTTCCGGAACAGTATCACAGTATTTATTTAACAATGCCTCTGTATCTGTATCATGTGTAGTTTCCATAAGGATGTTTACCGCGGGCATTATGCTCATAATTATATCTCTTTATAAAGGAAATAAAGATAAAGTTACAGGAATATGGAAAGATAAATATTCACGTTTTCACATAATAATTTATTCCGTTTTCGGAATGCTGGGAGTCCAGTTTACATATTTTACCACTATTGCGAAAAGTAATGCGGCTATTGCCACTTTGCTGCAATATCTGGCTCCTGTTATAATAATTGTTTATTATCTGATACGTTTAAAACAAAAAATATCATTATCAGAGACAGCAGCACTTTTTATGGCTCTGGGCGGTACGTTTCTTCTGCTTACGAATGGTAATACAGAATCACTTACCATCTCCGGCGAAGCATTTTTCTGGGGACTGCTTTCTGCATTTGCCCTTGCTTTTTACACAATTTATGTAAAAAAACTTCTAAAATGGCCTTCATCTGTTATCATAGGATGGAGCATGGTTATAGGAGGATTCCTGCTGGGATTATTTGTTCCCGACTGGGGAGCAGTGAGGGATTTTATGCGTACTGATATTTTATTATCTATGTTATTTATAGTAATTCTCGGTACTCTCATACCATTTTACTTTTTCATTGAGAGCCTGAGATATATTAATGCAAAGGAAGCTTCGCTTCTCAGCTGCAGTGAACCATTATCCGCACTGGTGACTTCCATTATATGGCTTCATGTAAGCTTTGGGATATATCAGTTTGCAGGAGCATTCCTGATCATACTTATGATTGTGATGCTCACACTTACTTCAGAAAATAAAAAAACCAAAAATAAATCCTGATTTTATCGGAATCTCAAAACAGCCTCTGTTTATGAACTTAATATCTAAGGCTGTTTTTTTAATGCATAATTATTTGAACAAATTAAATATTTTCTATTTTATATACAGTGTTCAAAATATGATGCTAAAGAATAATCAGCACTTTCAAAAAAATAACAGCTCACTGATGCTGAAATAATCGAATACTTTAAACCTTCATTTTGTGTAAATGTATGCTTCCAGCGATATTGGTCATACTGTTCTGCTTCTATGGAAACAAGCCCGTATAAATCAGTGGGGATATCAATTTTCAAAACATCTGTGAACAACAGATCTGTAATAATTTTATTATTCTCAATTGCCCGCAGTAATAATGTTCTGTGGGATACACTGTATTTCCACAGACGAAATTTCTTGTTTTGAATGATATTATTGATTTCCGAAATATCTTTAATCATAAAAATCCCTTCTTGGTTCAAATATAGAAAAAATGACCGGTTTTTTGCCCGGTCATTTTATAGTATCGCTGTAAAACGATTACCTGATGATATTTTATAAACTTGAATCTCCGCTTTCTACAGCCGGAGTCAATACTACTACTCTTGCTTTCGGCGGATAATAATTACTTGACAATACTTCTTTTGTCTCATTTCCATTTTTAACTGTTACTCTGTAAGTCGTTGCTTTTATACCGTCTCTTCCGTTAGTTGCTTTTCCGGATTTTACTGTTTTTGTTTTTCTTGGTATACTTCCGTTTACTACTGCAAACAGTTTTACTTCATCTGCTTTATCGCTTCTGTTTCCGTATACTTTGATGTTTATTTTATTACCGACTACATTTGCTACTACATAAACAGGATTCTGAAAATTATTCTGCATTTTCAAATCCAGATTTCCATAGTCTACCACGGCATCTCTTCCAAGTGCTACATATGAAGACGGAATTGAATGATTACTTCTTTCTACTATTTTCAATCCTGAAAGAGCTCCGGCATTGAATAATGTCGACGAAACCTGACATACTCCTCCGCCAAGACCTTGTTCTATCTCACCGTTTACTATAACAGGCGCACTTTTATATCCGTTTTTCGGATTACGCATTCCTGTACTGTCATTAAATGACAAAGTTTCCTGCGGATCAAGAAGAACATCATTTATCGATTTTACCGCGAGTCTTATATTCTCACTTCTTCCGTATACTCCTGCATTAAATGTAGTAGTATACTCACCGAGAAGAGTATTCACAGGACTCAGTTTTTCTCTGGTTACTTTCGCAACAGCTGTTTCAGCCACAAGACTAATGTCATCATGTTTAGCATATTTTATGCTTTCCTTTACAGCATTTAAAGTCTTTTCTATGTTAATTTTCTTACCGTTTACCTCGTCTACCACAGAAATCTGATCCTCATTAATCACAAGTCTCGCATCCTGCTCTTTTACATCCACTTCGGAAGCTATCTTAACAAGTTCATTTTTCAAAGCCTCCTCATCAATAGTATAATGAAGCGGTAAACTTACCTTTTTCCCTAAAGCTTTCAAAGCGAATATCTTAGCCTTGTTTTTCAGAAAATTACTCTTTCTTCCGACATTGTATGCATCATTCACCACAGTATCAGAATCAACTTTATATGATATACTGTCACCAGATATCATAAATTCCTTACCTTCATAATTTAATTTTACATTTTCTAATTTTATCTCATCTATCTTCTTCTTTGCTGTTTCTTTGGATGTATCAGATAAATCAACACCGGATACTGATATATTATTATATATCTTCTCCGTATCTCTTGTAAAATATAAAAACGCACCGCCAAAAAGTAAAAATACACCTGTTATTATCAGTGTTACCTTTTTCCACATTTTCCTTTTAAACCTCCTTCTAAAAATATTGTTAATAAAGTTAGCACTTCTATTATAATATTTTCATATACACTAAATCAAATATTTTTTATGAATTTTAATTGTATATTTTATATATCTTATAAATTTTTATAACAAATCCTTGAAAATACTGCGTCACAATAAGCTGAAACGGATTTTTAGTTATATATAATTTCATAATTAATGTTTTAAATGTTCGTATCTCTCTTTTTAGCAAGTTTATAAAATTCACTTTGTGCATTTATCTTCTTTGATGATCTTGCATTTGAATTCCTGTATGTACCATCCGGCTCCAGAATTCTTCTTTTTACATTATCAGTGAGATTCAGTTCCAGTATCTTTGTCACCTGCTTTTTCAAATCCTCATCTTCCACAGGAAACATAATTTCGATTCTTCTGTCCAGATTTCTTGACATCAGATCGGCACTTGAAAGATATATTTTATTCTCTCCGTCATTCTCAAAGTAATAAATTCTGCTGTGTTCAAGATATCTGCCTACTATACTGTATACCTCTATATTTTCCGAAATATCTTTTATTCCCACCTTCAAAGAACATGCACCCCTTATTACCAGCTTTATCTCTACACCTGCCCTTGAAGCATCATACAGCTTTTCTATCATTTCTTTATCTGTAAGGGAATTCGCCTTCATTATAATGCCGGTCTTTTTCCCTGCCTTCTGATTTTCTATCTCATTGTCTATGAGTTCATAAATCTTGGTTCTCAGATCATTTGGAGCCACTGCTATTTTATTCCAGTATCTTGACATGGAAAATCCTGTAAGTGTATTAAACAGATAAGAAATATCCGTGCATAAATCCTCATTAGTGCTGAAAAATCCAATATCGGAATATAACTTTGCAGTATTATCATTATAGTTCCCTGTACTCAAATGAACATATCTCTGTATACCTTCAGCTTCCTGTCTGACTATCAACAGAAGTTTTGCGTGTGTTTTCAGTCCTTTCAGACCATATATCACATGACATCCGGCTTTTTCCAGTTCTTTTGCCCAGGTAATATTCTGCTCCTCATCAAATCTCGCCTTTATTTCCACAAGAACTGTAACTTGTTTACCGTTGTTAGCTGCATCTTTCAGAGCTTTTACTATTGGCGAGTGTCCGCTGACCCTGTACAAAGTCTGTTTTATTGCCAGCACTTTAGGATCATTTGCTGCTTCTGTTACAAGATCAATAACAGGTTCAAAGCTTTCATAAGGAAGATGATATATTATCTCTTTCTGCTTCATTATATCAAAAACAGATTCATTTTCCTGAAATTCTTCTATTAAAACAGGCGGCTCGGAATTAAATTTCAGTTTACTCCTGTCTACTCCGGCCCATAACTTCATAAGAAATGTAAGATCTATTGGTCCGTCAATTCTGTATACATCTGATTTTTTCAGTTTCAGTATATCTTTCAAATATTCTCTTGTTTCCTTTTCTATTGATTCACAAATTTCAAGCCTTACAGGGCTTCCCCATTTTCTGTTTTTTATTGATTTTTCTATTTTACTAAGCAGATCTTCTGCATCATCCTCGTTTATTATAACATCCGAATCTCTTGTCACCCTGAATTCAGAGGCCTTCTTTATGCTGTATCCCTCAAAAAGAGTCCCTATGAATTCTTTTATTATTTCCTCGATAAGAATAAATCTGTATCCGTTTCTTCCCGGCAGCTTAAACATTCTGTTTACTATTGACGGCACCTGAACAAACGAATATCTGTCTTTCTCCTTTTTTAACTCTACTATTATATTAAGGCTTTTATTCTGTAAAAGCGGAAAAGGTCTGCTGCTGTCTATTGCTGTGGGGGTCAGAATTGGAAACAGTGTTTCTTCAAAGTATTCTTCCGCTGCTTTTTTTTCATCATCTGAAAGCTCTTCATATTTCAAAAAAACAATTTTATTTTCTTCAAGCTCTGGTATAATGCCGTTTTTATATATTGAATACTGCTTTTTAATTAAGGCTTCTATTCTGTCCTCTATTTTTTCCATTTGCTGTATCGGAGTCATACCGGCAATATCTTTTTGTGTAAATTTACTGTCTATCTGGGCTTTTAACGCTGCTATTCTAATCATAAAAAACTCGTCCAGATTAGAAGAAGTTATGGAAATAAATTTACACTTTTCCAACAAAGGATTACCCGGATATTCTGCTTCGCTCAGCACTCTGTCGTTAAATTCCAGCCAGCTTAATTCTCTATTTATAAAATATTCAGATTTATATTTCATAAGTCTCCTCACCCTAAATTATTTATTTATAATCAAATGTGTTTTCAAACCAAATACATTCTCAAAAACTTCTTTTTTCTCTTCGAATTCCAGTTTTTCCAAAAAAATCATCTCTTTTAGTTTCACATTAAAATAAATATCATTTTCATCACTTGTAATTTCCATATCATCTATTTTCTGCTCCATACTGGAATCAAGTGATTCAGCTAATTTTAGTATAGCTGCCAGTTTTGCCACAGACAGTTTTTCTTCTTTGCTTATAGATTTGCTGTTCTCCAGCTCCAGAATATCATCTTCAAAATATTTCAGTATTTTTGAGATAAAAAGATGCTCTCTTGCAGTTATCCCGAATATCCCCGCTGCTACTAAAATATCTCTGGAAAAATTGATATAGTTTTCAAGTGTAATATACTTCCCTGTTTCCCTGAAAATATTGGCAAGGGTAAGATAATACCTGTCTCTTTTGTTAAGACCGTGTGTTTTATGTACTTTATTAAAAATTTTATCTATTATCTCTTCGAGTTTATCCACATGTTCTTCCATATAATAGTATCTTTTGGCTATTTTTCTTGCACTCTCCACAGATTCTTTCTCTATTTTCCTTCTTATTTTTTCATTTTTAAAAAAGTGAAATTCAGCTATTGAATTGGATAATTTGAAATTCACAAATATAAGTTTATTGCTGTCGAATTTTTGTATTATATTTTTTATGATGTTTACTTTTTGAATAAGCATTTCTGCTTCTATCTTTTTTATATTATAAGCTTTGGCAATTTCTTCCGGCGACTTTTCATAAAGCTTTTTATTATATTCAAAAACCGCCTCTCTCGTAAATTCCTCCACAAAGTCAATTCTTTTTTTGTTCAATATTCTTTCTATATAAATATCAAAGAATTTCCCTGCAAGAATGACTCTTTCTATTTTTATATCCGAAATATTCCTGAATATACCACTCAGGTGTCTTTTTATATACTCATCAATTACTATATTTCTTTTTTTGGTTCCCAGATTCAGTTTCTCAGATACATCTGATAAAACAAGAGAACCTATCTCTATATTGGTATTATAAATATTTATTCCGTTGCTTATAACCGAAAAAGATATATTCCCCGATCCCACATAAACAATCAGATTATTTTTTTCATTATAATCAGCAAGACATTTTTCAAGGCTGACTGATATTTTTTCATAAGCCAGATAGTTTTCATCAAGCTTATCCATTATTAACAAATCAAGACCGGTATTTATTTTCAGCTGATCCTGAAGATAATAATTATTCTTTGCCTTACGTATCGCAGTGGTACCTATAACGACTATCTTGTCCGCCTGATAGCCGTCGGCTATTATTTTCATCTTTTTTATTGTATCTATTATTTCTTTTATTTTATTAAATGTAAGCTTATCCTCAAAAAACACTTCTTTTCCTATCTGTGATACATGTACTGCCTTATCTATTATCTTTACGGCAGTTCCTTTTTTCTGAAACACTTTCATGTAAATACCGTGTGACGCTATACTTATGACGCACAACATATCCTTCATTATTTAACACCCTCCTGTGCAAGCACAAAAGCTCCCATTATTCCTGCATCATCTCCAAGCTGTGCTTTTCTGAATTTTACATTTTCAAAAATACTTCTCATAGCGTAACGCGAAGCTTCTTCTTTTACTATTGGAAGAATTACATCACCGAGTTCTTCAATTACACCTCCTCCGAATACTATAGCTTCAGGATCAAATATATTTATCAGGTTAGCCACGCCCACACCGAAATATTTTGCTGCTCTTTCCACAGTTTCTACTACTACAATGTCTCCTTTGTCATAAGCTGCTTTCAGAGGACCGCTTTTCAAAATACCTTCTTTTTCAAGGCTTTCTTTTATATCTGTAGATTCCCCTCTTTTTATTCTGGCAAGTATTTCTGCCTGAATACCTGTTTTTGACGCCACAGCTTCCAGACATCCTCTCGAACCGCATCCGCAGATTGCTCCGTTACTGTCCACTGTCATATGACCCAGTTCCCCTGCTACTCCCCCTGAACCGGTATAAAGCTTATTATCAATAATAATTCCGCCTCCTATACCTGTTCCTACGAAAATCCCTATAAAATTATTTGCCTTATCCTCAAGAGAGTATCTCCATTCCCCAAGAGTCCCCACATTAACGTCATTCCCCACAAAAACATTAATTTTATACTTTTCTCTGATCAGATTCCCGATAGGATAATTATCCATGGCAATATTAGGAGCAAATTTCACAGTTCCTGTTTTCACATCTACAAGTCCCGGTACTCCTATTCCTATTGCTTTTATTTCATCTTTTTCATTTTTTCCCATAAGATCGTCTATCAGGGAAAACAGCTGCTCTTCTACTGCTTTTATCCCGTTTTTAGCTTTCGTCTTTTTTTTATTTTTATATATAACCGTTCCTTTATCATCGAATAATGCACCTAATATTTTTGTTCCTCCAAGATCTATCCCTATATAACTCATCTAAAATTCCTCCTTTGAAATTTTATTTACAGTTTCATTCTTAGTTGTATTTTACCATAAATATAGTTTTTAGTAACCAATTAATTATTAAAAAATGTCAGTTCCAAAATATATCCACAGGCTTCTCAAGGATGTATTTTTCGTATATAAAAACAGCCCTGCTATCCAGCAGGGACTGTCATAAACATTTTTATTTTTAAGAACATAAAAATAAAAATTTTAATTCTGTTGTTTTCATTCCAAATAAATTATGGGTATGTTTAGGTATAATTTCAAATTTTTTAACAAATTGTTATTTTCATTTGGAATAATTGCAGCAATTTTTGGTTGTTCCATTTGCATTACTTAAATTTTTTTGAAAAGATAGTATTACTACTTATCTTATCGCACTAAATTGTACAGTAAACTTTATTATTTGTCAATAAATTTTCTACATTGTTATGTACTGTATCTCCAGCAAATATCCCTGTACATGAGTAAATTAATATAAGGTTTACTCCCGAACGGAATCATTTCGGGAGAAAGCTGTGATATTCCGACAATCCATATAACAGATTCATATTTTTTTTATTCATCAGAATATCTGCATGGTTTCTAAGTTTTTTTCTTTTTTTATCCATTGACAAACAAAAAAAAATATTATATAATACAAATGTAATAATTACAAAAATAAAACTATTTTAAGGAGGGATTTTAATGTCATTAATAGGAAAAAAATTAGATGATTTTAAAGTTGAATATTATCAAAACGAGGAGTTCAAAACTCTTACATTAAATGATATCATGGGTAAATGGAGTATTTTCTTTTTCTATCCGGGTGACTTCACATTTGTATGCCCTACAGAACTAGGAGATGTTGCTGATCATTATGAAGAATTCCAAAAAGCTGGATTTGAAATTTATTCGGTAAGTACAGATTCTCATTTTGTACATAAAGCATGGCATGATACATCGGAAACTATTAAAAAGATAAAATATCCTATGTTAGGTGATCGTAACGCAATTATTGCTAAAATGTTTGAAGTATATAAGGAAGACGAAGGTGCAGCATACAGAGGAAGTTTTATTGTTAACCCTGAAGGACAGATCATGGCTTACGAAATAAACGAAATGGGTATCGGAAGAGATGCTAAAGACTTACTTAGAAGAGCAAAAGCGGCTAAATTCATCACAGAAAACCCTGGATTAGTTTGTCCTGCTCACTGGGAAGAAGGAAAAGAAACATTAAAACCAGGACTTGATCTTGTAGGTAAAATCTAATTAATAAAACGGGATGACTGATATCCCCTAGAATGGTGTCATTCCATGAAGTCGGCAAGATGCTTCATAATGGCACCATTACTTTATATTCAGGAGGATAAAATGGCTTTATTAGATGAAAATATTGTAAAACAATTAAAAGGATTTTTTGATAAAATCACTGAAGATATAAAAATCATATCTTTTTTAGGAGAAAACGATAAATCAAAAGAACTGGACAGCTTCCTAAATGAAGTTGCCGATATATCAGATTCTCTAAAATACGAATCTTATATGTTTGGTTCGAATAATGAACTTGAAGAATTATATGGAATAAAGAGAGAAACAGCTTTCACTCTTGTAAAAAATAATGAAAAAACAGGAATTAACTTTTTCGGAATACCGGGCGGACATGAGTTTAACAGCTTTGTTCTGGCAATACTAAACCTTGCCGGTCTAGGAAAAAAACTCGATACGGATAAAGCAGATGAGATCAAAGGTATCAGCAAACCGCTGGATATAGAAGTTTTTGTTTCTTTGTCATGTACTCACTGTCCTGATGTTGTTCAGGCTTTGGATTCTATAGCGCTGTATAATGACAATATTACAGTATCTATGATTGACTCGGGAATATATCCTGAAGAAGCAAAGTTAAAAGACATTCAGGCTGTTCCTACTGTATTCATAAATAATAAATTAGCCTCAATAGGTGCGAAAACATTTGATGAATTACTTGAAATAGCAAAAAACAGTTAATAATAAAAGGGTTGCGTCATATGACGCAGCCCTTTCTTTTGTCTTTTTTAACCTCCAGCACTTTGTCTAAGGAAATTATGAGTATATAAAAAGGAAAAACTAAGTTAATAAAGTTACAATGGATCATGCTAAAAGAAAAATAACTTTTTTCTTCAAAAAACTCCTTAAAACCAAGCTTTCAGCTTGGTTTTCTTTTTTTACTTCTACTACACTATATCCAAAAGTTCTGCTAAAAACAACTCTTCTTCCCTACTCTCAAAAAACCTTTATCTTTCTTATATACTACTATTATTTCATACTAATGTGAACTCTGTGTGAAGATTTTTAAAAAAAAATTTCACTTTGACTTCTTATACGCAGTAACAATTATTCAACCATAATTATATAAAAAAATCTGCCCCTCTTATGAGCGGACAGATATTTTTTTATTATTTTTTTCTTTTGAAATGAGGAGAATCTCCCCATTCGCCGTAGCCTACTATATCTCCCACGCTTGAAACCCTTCCTGTGAGACATACTTTGCATTCTTCGGCATTATCATCAATACATGGTTTATTATCATACAGCTGATATTTTTCCCTGTGCTCTTCTATTGTTATTATCGGCATTAATATATTTGCCCCGGCTTTCAGTCCAAGCTCCCTGCCAAGGGGATTCAATGCCTGAAGTGCCGTTGTCGCCGCTATATTAACATCTTTTAGATAGAGTCTTGTTATTGCTACCATCTTTAGTCCTAATACAAATCTTTTGTATTTCTCCTCTTCTGTATTAAGATTATTTTCTATTACGTCTTTTCCCATAGGTGTATCTTTATGTACAACATAAGGACCCATACCTATCATATCAATATCCATTTTTTCAAAAAACAAAATATCATTTACCAGATCTTCCTCTGTCTGTCCGGGAAGCCCTATCATTACTCCAGTTCCTACCTGATATCCAATTTTTTTTAATGTTTTCAGACAGTCTACTCTTTTTTGAAATGAGTGAATATCATTATCGGGATGGATTACCTTATAGAGTTCTTCATTTGTAGTCTCTATTCTCAGCAGATATCTGTGACCGCCTGCTTCAAACCATTCTCTGTATATGTCTTCTGTCTGTTCTCCAAGACATAATGTAAGCCCGAGCTTTCCGTCACTTACTTTTTTTATGTCATGAATCATATCCTTTACAAATTTTTCAAAATTTTTATCCTGTCTTTCACCTGACTGAAGTGTAACAGACCCGTAATTATTTTCATATGCCCATTTGGCCATTTTGATTATTTCATCACCGGTCATATCAAATCTTTCCACACTCTCATTACCAGACCTTATACCGCAGTAATAACAATTTTTGATACATTTATTTGAAAACTCTATTAAACCTCTGTAATAAGCCTTTTTCCCCACATACTTTTCTTTTATGCTGTATGCTTTTTCATACAATTTATTAAGATCATCCTGTTTTGTGAGTTTCATTAAATAAATCAGGTCGTCTTTTGTTAAATTTTCTTTCTCTAATATCTGCTCCAACAAGTTACTCGCCTCTTTCGATTTTTACAATTTCCTTTAGATTCTCAATAAAAAAGTCAATTTCTTCTGCTGTATTATATCTTCCTATGCTGATTCTTATAGTAGATTTCAAGTCTTCTTTTGATAATCCCATAGCCTTTAATACCGGAGACTCTAAAAAAGCTCCTGACATACAGGCAGAACCGGCACTTACACATATTCCCCTGAGATCCAGCGCTACAAGCAGAGTCTGTACATCACAGCCTCTTATGGTAAGACTCGTTACTGTGTTCAGCCTGTCAGCTTCTTCTCCGTTTATTACTACGTCATTTATTTCATTCTTAATTCTCTTTTCCATATAATCATGGAGTCTTTTCTCATTCATCTGTTCCTGAAAAATATTCCCGTATATTACTTCCAGAGCTTTCTGCATTCCAAAAATAGAATTAAGATTCTCTGTACCTGCTCTTCTGTTTCTTTCTTGATGCCCGCCAAATATCTGCTTTTTAACCAGAAAATTTTTATCCAGAAAAACTATCCCTGTCCCCTTCGGTCCGTAAAACTTATGCGCACTTGCAGTAAAAGCTGATATTCTCGATTCTTTTGGATAAAGAATATCCTTTCCTATGCTCTGCACTGCATCAACATGGAAAAAAACAGCTGTTTTGGATAATATCTTACCGATTTCCTCTATCGGCTGGACAACTCCTGTTTCATTATTGGAACTCATAACAGATACCATTATCGTATCAGGTCTTAATGAATCCCTTAATTCGTCTACATTTACCACTCCGTTTTTGTCAGTGTGGAGATAAGTGATTTCGTATCCTTTTTCTTCTAAGTCCAAAAAAGTATTAAGAACTGTCGGATGCTCTATGTCACTTGTTATGATATGTTTCCCCTTATAAGAATAGGCTTCCGCCGCACCCTTTATAACCAGAGTATTTCCTTCAGCACCGCCGGAAGTAAAGATTATCTCTTTTCCTTCAGCACCAAACAGGCCAGCTATTATTTCCCTGCTGTTTTCCAGCAGCTTTTTCGCTTTCTGCCCTGCACTGTGAATAGACGACGGATTTCCATAATATTGTTCGCAGTTCTTTACCATTTCCTGAACTACTTCAGGTAAAATTCTGGTAGAAGCTGCATTATCCAGATAAATCATTTTACAGTTATACTCCTCCGTTTATAATTTATTACCTTATTATACTATATTTTATTTAATTTTTCTATTTCAAAAAATTATTCCCCATTATTTGTAAACAATTTCTATATAAAAAGCAGATTTCGTAAAAAACCTGCTCTAATTTTTATATTAATATCCTACTTACACTTTAGCTTTTCTCTGAAAGCTTGTAATAAAAATCTTCATTTTTTTAATGTTATTGTGTGTATTCAGAATCTTTAAGATGTAAAAATCAATTTTGAAAATAAAAATACTAACATTAAAACAATTAAAATTTTCCCTAGTAAAACATTCGCAGTATATTTGAATTTGTCCTTGTTAAAATTCACCTTACTTCACTCCCTGATACATTCTTTTGCTATATCCCCATCATATTCCTTTTTAATCTTATTGTCAATATTTTTTTTAATAAAATTCTTCAATACAAAAATAACTGCCTTAATACATGGTATTTTAGCAGTTATTTCCTAATTTTATACTGGTATTTTGTCTATCACAGGTATCTGCCAATATCAAAATACATATCCCGTTTCTGATTATCTGAGTTTCTGTCAGAAATAAAAACGGATGCTGATTTATTCAAAAAATTACTTTGTCAAATTTTATATTTTGAATAATAAAATCAGTTTTCAGATTTAGTTCATTGGAAAACTTTCTGTAAATTTAGATATTTATAACAACAGATTTTAATTTCGTCATACTTTCTATACTGTATCTTATCCCCTGGACACCTACTCCGGACTTCTTTATTCCCAAAAACGGAAAGTTATCAGGCCCTCTCTGTGTTTTATTGTTCATATGAACAGTTCCCACTTCAAGCTGGTCGGCTATTTCCAAAGCTCTTGTAGTATCCTTTGTGAAGATAGCAGCCTGAAGACCATATTCTGATTTATTCGAAATCTCTATAGCTTCATTTTCATCTTTTACTCTTATTATTGGAAGTATAGGTCCAAAAGGTTCTTCCCAAGCTATTCTCATATCAAGAGTTACATTGTCGAATACTCCCGGCCATATAAGATTGCCTTCTCTCTTAGGATGGTTAATAACTTTAGCACCTTTTGACACTGCATCATCGATCAGCTCTACTACGAAGTCAGCGGCTTTATTGCTTATAAGCGGTGTTATTTCAGCATTATCAAACGGATCTCCCACTGATAGAGCGCTTACTTTTTTTTCCAGTATTTCTGTCAGTTTATCAGCGACCTCTTCTACTACAAGCACTCTTTTAATAGCAGTACATCTCTGCCCAGAATAGCTGAATGCACCAGCTATGATCTCACTGGCAGCCTTTTCAAGATCAGCATCCTCAAGAACAATTGCTGCGTCTTTCCCTCCAAGTTCAAGTAAAATAGGCTTCATTCCTGATACTTCTCCTATTTTCTCTCCCACTTCAGTACTTCCTGTAAAATTAATGAAGTTTACGTCAGGATGTGCTATCAGATAATCACCTATCACACTTCCTTTTCCTGTAACACTGTTAAGCACTCCCTTTGGAACACCTGCCTCTTCAAAAACCTCTGTAAGCAGAAGACCGCTTATTGCTCCCTGAGTAGGCGGCTTGAATATTACTACATTTCCTCCTATAAGAGCCGGAGCTATTTTTGATGCGGAAAGATTTATAGGATAGTTAAACGGTGCTATTGCCAGCACCACTCCCATAGGCTCTCTTCTTATAATCGCCAGTTTATTTTTACTTGCTGCCTCGAAAGTGTCACCTTTCATAACCTCACCATGTACCCTTATTCCCTCTTCTGCTGTGTATCTTATTAAATCAGCTGTTCTCACTACTTCAGAAACAGCTGATTTCAGATTTTTTGATACTTCTCCGGCAAGAATCTCGCCGATCTCATCTTTTCTCTTTTCCAGAAGCTCTGCAGCTTTATACAAAACTTTCGCTCTTTCCACTATAGGAACCTCTCTCCAGGCTTTCATCGCTGCTTTAGCAGCATTCATTGCCTCGTCTATTTCCTTATGCGTCATAGCCTGTACTTTTCCCATTTCTTTATTATCAATAGGAGAATATATTGTGATCTGCTCTTTTGACTCTTTCCATTCTCCATTTATCAGATTTTTATAATTTTTCATTTCTGCCATAATTCCACCTCGTTTTATTTTGTTCTAAAACCATTTTATCATAAAAATAATTGGAAATAAAATATTATAATCGTATACTATTATTAATTTTGTATATACTACTATCAATGCTTAGTTTGGCAGATATACAAAAAATATATCATTATCTGATATGACATTCTTTTAATTTATGATTAATCTAAGCTTTTTTTTCATATTGTCTATTCAGCCATTCTAATATAGAATCATATATCTCATACTTGTTTATTTCATTTAGAGATTCGTGTCTTCCATTTTTGTTTTCTAAAATATTTATCTTTCTATCTATTGATTTCAGTTTCTTTTTCAGTTTGCTGACACTTTTCCCTCTTCCCGCTGCCATATCTTCAGTACCGTATATCATAAGTAATTTTGCATTCTTATTTATCTTCTTTATATTTCTGCCTGAATCCCCTGTTATTTTCAAAAAGTTTCGAAAAAATCCCGGTGCTGCATAAAAACCGCATTTAGGATCTTCTGCATATTTGACAGTTTCCACCTCATCTCTTGTAAGCCAGTCATATTCTGTCTTATTAGGCTTAAAATGGTTATTATATGACTTAAACACTCTGTTCAAAAGTGACTTTCTTTTTTTTACGAATATTCCTTCAATCCCTGTCCATATCTTTCCAAAAAATATAGAAATGCCATTTATATGCGGATGTCCTGAAAGTATAAATCTTTCTGTTTCAGGATATTCCTCGGCATATTTCAGTGCAAGAACAGAACCAAAGCTATGTCCGAATATCAAAGGCTCTTCTTTAATTATATTTTCTATAAAAAACTTCATATCTTCCAAAATAGTATATGCAGTTTCACCTTTTTCAAAATATATTGGCTTCTTATCTTCCGAAAAATCTCCATGCCCTCTTAAATCAAATATATATACATTATATCCGTTATTGGCAAGAAACTCTGAGAATTCACCGTATCTTTCTTTTGTTTCCATCATACCGTGTATCAATAACACATTCTTTTTTATTTCTGTTCTCTTTGATTCAAAAAATAAATATGAAATTTCTTTATCGTCAAAAGACTTAAACTGTGATTTTAACATAATGCCTCCATTCATTTTATCTGTTTTATCTTTTCTTTTCCTGTATTCTTCTGGCTATATTTACTTTTATTCCCGTAGGGATAAATACTCCCGCTGTTACTGCAAATCTATTAAAAAATCCCGGTATTATCACTGCCCTGTTTTTCATAAGCCCCTTATAGCCGACATATGCCACTTTCTCAGCAGTAACCGGTTTTAATCTGCTGAAAAGCTTTGATTTGGTAAGTTCCGAACTTTTTTCAAATTCTGTTTTCACAGGCCCGGGACACAAAGCTGATACACTTACACCTGTTTTTCTCGTTTCATTTCTTACTGCTTCTGTAAATGACAGCACAAATGCCTTGCTGGCATAATACACGCTCATATAAGGTCCGGGCTGAAAAGCAGCTATTGATGCCACATTTAGTATTTTCCCCGAGTTTCTTTCAAGCATTTCCTGTAAAAAATATTTACTTAATTCTACAAGGACTTTTATATTAAGGTCTATTATTTTTTTTTCTTTTTCAATATCAGTTTCATAAAATTCGCCGAACAGACCTAAACCTGCATTATTTATAAGTATATCCACTTTTATATTTCTTTTTTTTATTTCTTTATAAAGATATTCTGCACCTGTTTCACTTCCAAGATCACAGGGAATCACTTCTATTCTGCTTTCAGGATACATTCTTTCTAATTCTCTGAGTCTTTCTTCCCTTCTTGCTGTAATTACAAGGCTGTATCCCTTTTCTGCAAACAATCTCGAAAATTCATAGCCTATACCGCTGCTTGCCCCTGTTATCAGAACTGTTTCCATACTTCACCCCGTTTCATCTGTTTAGTTAATTATACTATTTTTAAAAATTTTTTCCAAATATATTTGGTTACGATTATGCAGTATATATTTTTTTTAATTCAGCCCTGTTTTTTATTATATGTCCCGGATTTCTGTCCTTGCATATTACCGGCAAATATAATATACTTAAAATATAAAATATTTGTATATAACAAGGAGGTACTATGAGTAAACTTATGAACCCTGATTTTTTAAATGAAAATATGGATAAATATGTTATTCTTGACTGCCGTTTCAGCCTTGGCGATAAAGAATACGGACGAAAATCCTATGATGCCGAACATATAGAGAATGCTGTTTTTATTGATTTTGAAAATGAATTAAGCAGTAAAATAGGAGATCACGGCGGAAGACACCCTCTTCCAAATACGGAAAAATTTCTTGCTGCTATGGAAAAGCACGGCATAAGTGATTCTACAGAAGTAGTTATTTATGATGACGGTGATCTTGCAGGAGCAGGAAGATTATGGTGGCTTTTTAAATATACCGGAAAGGATAATGTTTATGTTCTTGACGGAGGACTCCCCTTATGGAAGAAAAAAGGATACAGAACTTCAAATAAAGAACATAATCCGGAAACTGCCGGAAAACTCTCGGCTAATATTCAAAGTAATATTTTATGTGATGTAAATCATGTAAAAACAAAATTAAATGATCCTGACACTATTCTTGTAGATTCACGTGCTGCTGAGAGATATCAGGGACTTACAGAGCCTGTGGACAGAATACCAGGGCATATTCCCGGAGCAGTTAATTTCCCATATGGAGAGGCCATTGTAAACGGAATGGTTATGAGCAGAGAAGAATTAAACGAGAGATTCAAAGACCTTAATAATAAAAATATTATAGTTTACTGCGGCTCTGGGGTAACAGGCTGTGTTAATTTTCTTCTTCTTGAAGAAATCGGGTTAAAGCCTGTCTTATATTCAGGAAGTTACAGTGACTGGGTAAGCTATCCCGAAAATGAAGTGGAAAAATAATTTTTAAATATGAAGTCTTTTGCTTTTTGAAAGACTTTTTATTTTATAATTTAAAAACAGATCATTCATTCTAAAAAATTGATTTTATTGAGATTTTTTAATCAGTATATAATATATATATGATAAACTCAGTTGACATAATAAACTGAAATTTTATACCATGTTTTCAAAAAATCTATATTTTATATAGAGAGGTGATGATATGCTGGAAATACCGGAAAGTTTTAATCTTGCAAAACAATTGAATCAGACTGTAAAAGATAAAGTTATAAAAAATGTTATTGCTGCTCAGTCTCCACATAAATTTGCATTTTATTTTAATGATAATCCCAATGGTTATAATGCCCTGCTTTCAGGAAAGAAAATAGAGCATGCCGTTCCTGTGGCAGGACAGGTAGAAATCACTGCTGAAAATACACGAATTATATTTACAGACGGAGTAAATGCAAGATACTTGGCACCTAATGAAAAAATCCCTGAAAAACACCAGCTTCTTATAGAGTTTTATGATAACTCACATATTGTCTGCACTGTTCAGATGTATGGTGTTCTTCACGCATTTATTCAAGGGGAAAATGATAATCCTTATTATCATATGGCGAAAGATAAACCGTCTCCTTTGTCAGAAGACTTTGATATCAAATATTTTGAAAAAATAGTGTCTGCTACAAAACCGACATTGTCAGCAAAAGCTCTTCTCGCCACGGAACAGCGCATTCCGGGTCTTGGAAACGGAGTATTACAGGATATTTTATTTATTTCGGGAATTAATCCTAAAACTAAAATAAAATTTCTTGATGATTCTGATATAAAAAAACTTTTCCAAAATATTAAGGAAGTATTAGCTAAAATGACTGAAAACGGAGGGCGTGACACAGAAAAAGATTTATTTGGAAATTACGGAAATTACAAAACTGTTTTATCTGCCAAAACTTATAAAGAGCCTTGTCCGGTTTGTAAAAACGCAGTTATGAAACAGGCTTTTCTCGGAGGGAATATTTATTTCTGCCCTGTATGTCAGCCTTTGAAAGTATAATAAAATTATAAATATTAAAGATATCAGGTAATATAATTAATTAGCTGCATATTTACGGAGGACTTTTATGATTATTGCAATGAGTATAGGAAACACAAATTTTGTACTGGGAACAAAAGAAAAAGACTATATGAATGTTACCAGATATCCTGTGGAATTTATCAAATCTGCCGAAGATTTCATGAAAATTATTACTGAAAATACAGATACCAAGAAGGTCAGCGGAATTATTATTTCATCCGTTAATCCAAAACTCACTCCTCGGCTTGCTGAAACTGTCAAAATAATATTTTCACTATCTCCTGTTATTGTAAATTCCAGTATGAAAATGAAACTGGATTTATCGCTTTATGATACAAAACTGTTTGGAAGTGATCGGATTGCTGCATGTGAAGCTGCTATTGCCAAATATAAAATGCCTGTTATTATTTTTGATTTCGGCACTGCTACTACAATTAACGTAGTAGACTCCAAAAATACATTTTTGGGCGGATCAATTCTCCCCGGGATAAGTATGGGGCTTAATGCTTTATATAAGTGTAGTGCTATAGTAAAGTAGGAACACCAAAATCTAAACAATGATATAATAAAAAAAGAAAGAGGTGTTTTGAAAT
>NZ_JAMZGM010000032.1 GCF_024158605.1 Sebaldella sp. S0638
ATAGTGCGGATTTTTCATGGGTTTAAACATATAATATTAAATAAGAAAGCATTGTTTGAAAAGTGCCGTAAATTATAGTCTATAATTGAACCCTAAGTCAAGGAGGTTGTAGAATTAAGCAAACAAAAATAAAAGAGCGTGTATGAGGTATTTTTAGCAGTAATTTTTTGAATATTATTATAGAAATTTTTATAATTGTTTAGTAAACAATATATTGAATGTGTAAATTTCGTATGCTATAATTTTGAAAAGATTATTTTTTTCTGGGTAAAATGTTTTGATATATTTCAAAATTATTAAACAATGAAAAAAAAATTTTTTTTATTTATATTTTTTTTTAACAACTACAAATATAAAATACAGCAAAATTAAAATAAATTATTGACAAAAACCATGAAAAATAATAGAATTTTAGAAGGAATATAAAAAATCAGGAGGTATATGGGTGAAAAAGTTAAAATTATTATTGCTTACATTAGTAAGTATATTTGTGTTAGTATCATGTTCAAGTGCGCCTATCACAGGAAGACAGCAGCTGAAATTTGTTGACGATGAGAAACTTGCGAATGAATCATCAGCAGCTTACAGTGATTTTATTGCACAGGCAAAACAGCAAAATCTGCTTGCCAACAGTACAAATGACGGAAAAAGAGTGACGAATGTCGGAAATAAACTGTCAGTAGCAGTTGAAAAGTACCTTAGAGAAAATGGTCAGGCTAATAAAGTAGACTATTTGAATTGGGAATTCAATTTAATAAAGTCAGATGACGTAAACGCATTCGCTATGCCTGGCGGTAAAATAGCATTTTATACAGGAATAATGCCTATAGCTAAAAATGATGCAGGGATAGCAGCTATTATGGGACATGAAATAGGTCACGTTATTGCAGGGCATCATGCCGAAGGTAAAAGTAATGAAACTGCAGCAGGATTTGTAATGTTGGGGAAACAGGTTGCTGATATAGTAACTGGAGGAGCAACATCAGTAATCAGCAATGATCTGGTTGGCCAGGGTCTTTCTCTGGGTCTGTTGAAATTCAACAGAACACAAGAGTACGAAGCAGATAAATATGGTATGATTTTCATGGCAATGGCAGGATATAATCCGGAAGAAGCACTTGCAGTATGGGAAAGAATGGCAGCTGCTGGATCGGCAGGCGGTCCTGAAATATTAAGTACACATCCGAATACTGAAAACAGAATCAAAAAAATGAAAGAATACTTACCGGAAGCAATGAAATATTACAATCAAAGTAAATAATTTAAAATAAAAAGAGCTGTTAAGTAATAATAACAGCTTTTTTATTTAGATATTTTTGAAATTCAGTTTTTATAATATGAAAATAATGTATATACAAATTCAAATAAAAATCAAAAAAATTACTAAGGGGGAGAATGTTATAATTTTTTTAACAAAACTGAGAGGAGGAAAATTTTTTAATTTGCCTGATATCTTATCTGCTGCATATTCAAAATAAGACAGGCAGGTGAGGTATGAATGTTTTGACGTTAATACCCAAAATATGGATGCAGAAAACACAGGATTAGAAATGACTTTTTGTCTTTAATAAAATAGATTAAGAAATAAAAAAACAGAATGAAGAAACTAGATGATGAGATAAGAGAAATTTATGAAGCTTTGGAAACATTAAATGAAGGAAAGAAAGAAAAGTTTGATATATTTTCCCAGAATGAGGATACGTTGGTGGGAGAATTGGAAAAGCTGAAATTCAGCTATTTTAAAAAAGGCTTTATTGCATGTTTGTTACATGACGAAGAAAACTCTGTCTCAAAATAAATTTTAGAGAAAAATAAAAGATAAAAAAAATGGGCTGTAAAAAGCTCATTTTTATAAATTATAATTAATTATTGCAACAACTTTTCCAAGAATTTTTACATCACTTAGGTTATTAAATACTGTAATTTTTTTATCAAAATAATTTATTAAAACAATGGTTTTCTCTTTTTTATAATAGTTGCTTATAAAGATATCATCCTGATTTTTAAAAACTCCGATATCTTTAGTGTTAAGAACTTTTATTTCAGGATTAAATATAACGACATACTCTTTGTTAAACTCTATTGCCCTACAAACTTTTGAAACATAAGGAAATTTTAGAAAATCTTTTGAGTATGTACTGTTAATTTCATTAAAACTGTTAAAAGGAACAATTTCAATTTCCTCTTTTTCAAGCTCTTTTTTAGTCGAGAGAGTGGTATAATAGTTCAGAATATCATCTTCTGTTATGTAATTAATCAAATTATACAAGGTCAAAAGATTAATCGCATAAAAGTCTGCAAGGGACTTTAGAATCAAGGGGTTTATACGTAGAATAGTCCCTTGTTCAAGTCTGCTCAATGTTGCAGAATCTATGCCGGTAGCCTTCTCAAGTTCCTTGAAAGTAAGCTCTTTTTTGTGTCGCAGTTCCTTTAGGATTTCTCCCAGTTTCAAAGCATCGTTATATGTAACCTTAAACATAGTAATTCCCCCTATGACGCAATATTTATTAGAATATAACATTTTAAATGTTGTAAATAATCAATAAAATCATAAAAAAAGATTTTAGTCAATCAAAAAAAAATAATTAATAAAAATTGACCGCAATGATAATTTTTTAATTATTTAATCTCAATATATATGTTGCTAAATTTTTCAGATAATACTCAATAAAAATAAAAAAAATGTTTTTGATCATTGACAAAAAAGAGAAAAAATAGTATAAAATATTTATTAGTAAAAAAAAGAGATTCTATATTTTTAAAGCTGAAATAAATTTAAAAATTTTATCCGTATATCATTTATTTCACTTTTTATTAACAAATTTAGTAAAAAAATTCAGCTTACAGATTTTTTTATTTTGTAAAGAAAACCTCCGGAATTTAATAAATATAATATTAAACTAAAATCTGGCTGGGAAACAGAATAAATGAAGTGTTATAAAATAATATTTTAGAAGACTTCATTTATTTTCTTGTATTGGTTATGAAGATTTTGTAATATAAAACGGATAAAAAAATAATATCAAATAAAATAGAACTAGAAAACGCATGTGAGGGGTAAGCTGTGTTACTGGTTCTGTTTTTATATACTGGTTTTTTATTTGTTAATAAAAAATGACACATTACTATTGCAGTAAAGTGTCATAACAGTTTATAGCTAAATATTTTTTAGAAAATATCTGCTGCTAAAAAATATTTTTATCCTGAATAACTGCGAGCTGATCTTGTGAAAGAAGAGCAGCAATTTTATCATTTCTTACTTTTTTTAATTCATTATACTGATCTGTAAAATCATCATTTGCCAGATTTTGTTCAACCAGACCATCAATCTTTCTCTGGAATTCTCCTTCATATCTTAGAATACCTGATTTTTGCTCATGTGTAAGATCCAGCGAACTTATAACATCAGCAATTTTATTGTTTCTTTCTTCAAATTCAAGTCTTTTTTCATTCATAAAAGTGTTATATTTTTTCATTTGTTCGTGTGACAAAACTTTAAAAATTTCTTCTTTTCTTGATGTTCTAAGTGAATTTAACGAAGAAACTTTCTTGGTATAGCTGAAAGGCTGGTTTGCCACTTCTTCTGCCTTTAACTGATATTTAGTGAATATTTTGTTCAATTCTTTCTGCTGTTTATCAGAAGCATTAATAGCCGTAAAAAGCTCTGTTTTATTTATTTTCAGAGTATACACTTTTTTATAATAATCAGAAAGCGAGAATGAAATATTAAACAAAAAAACAACAATTAATATTCTAAATAAAATTTTTCTCATTTTAGCTCCTTAAAAATAATATTTTACATAATTATAGCATAAATTATAAAAAAAATGAATTTATTAGGGTGAATATTATCAATGTCAAAGTTATGCACTGGGAAAAAATATCAGGAAAGAAAATTTTAAAGTAAGAAATATCAGATATAACTTTTGAAAATATGTGTTTTGTTTTCTGTAATATAAAAGAATATTATATGATAAAAATAATAAGAATAAAATATAAATAAAATATAAATTAAATTTGTCTTGACTATTTTGGCGGAATAGATATATAATGATTTATAAAAAAAATTTTTTAATGAGTGTAGAATCTGGGGGGATTATGTGGAGTTTAAAGAATTTTTTCAAATGCTGACAATTATGTTATCGGTGTTTTTCATGTATCGCCAAATAAAAAATTCCAATAAACAGAAAGAAAAAGAATATGATTACAAAAGAAAAGAAAAAGCTGTGGAAATGGCAGTTGTTTTCCAGAAAATGCTAAAGGAAGTGTCATATATTGTAGGTATCCTGGAAAAAACAAAAATAAAAGAAATGTATCATGACAGAATTAAGTTTAATGAATTAAAAGAATTCGACTATGAAGAACTAATTTCAAAGTTCGGAAAAAATGCAATCAGAGAAATAAAAGGAGCGGATATACTCGAAACAGTGAGTATTAATGATGCAGCAAATTTATATATAAGATATAATTACGCAGATGAAAATTTTTTGAAACTTTGTGACAGTCAGGAAACTGAGAAAATATCTTTATTTATTATGAATGATTTTTTTGAACGTAAATCCAGAGTGCTAAATAAATTAGAATGGTTCTCGATGAATTTTACATCAGGACTTGCAGACGAATCTGTGGTATATCAGTCGCTTCATCAGGTATATTTGAGTTTTGTGAAGCTTTTTCATTTTGAAATATCAATAAAAAATAAAGAAGGACCAAAAGATAAATACTACTGTAATATTATAGATCTGTACAGAGAATGGGCAGAGCATTATGAAAGGGCTTTGGAGAGAGAAACGAATGCACAAAGGGAATTTGAAGATAAAATGAATGATAATATCAGAAAAACTGATAAATTTAGCATCAAATATTGATTTTTTAATAAAAATATAGTATTTTAAAAGAAAGGGTGTGATTATATGTGGCATAAAGTTTGTGATTTTATAACTTTGGATCCTAAATGGGATGATCAGGAAGAAACAGATAATAACAGCGGGAAAGACAGTTGACACAGAATAAAATAATTTTGTATAACTAAAATTACAGTTATTATCTTATGTAAAAACAGGAAAACTTTATTCCTGTTTTGATTGCATGTATTTAGAAAATAAAATTAGTATTTATAAAAGTATGGAGCAGAGCTGAAATGAAAAAAATTATATTTATGTTATTAATTACGATACTGACTGTATTATCCTGCGGAAGTAAAACGGATAATACAGATAAGAAAAATGAAATGAATAAAAAATACTCTGATTTCTGGGTATACTTTAAAAGTGTAGAAGGAAAAGCAGAAAATATTTCAAAATTAAATCCGGAAGAACAAAAAGCATTACTGAGCGGCCTAAAGGAAAAGCTTGTAAAGATTGATTATAATCTTGATGTAGAGTTATCAGGTGAGAAAAAAGAACTGTTTGTTACATCAGGAGGAATAAAAAGCAGTTTTTCCAGTGTGAAAAATCTGGCAGAGTCAGCTCCGAAAGATCTGGGCTGGAAAGTAACAGCATTTAAACAGAGAAAGGAACTGCCTTTTACTCTTTCATTTGATAAGACCTTTTCTGTAAATTCAGAAAATATTATGTTCAAAACAGCTGAAGATGGTGAATATCTGAATATTACAGTCTTTTTTGAAGGTCAGGATGTACTTCAGGATGAACAAAAGAAACAGGTTATGTTTGAGTTTCTGGACGGAATAATTGGAGAATATGATACAGAAACATACATAGGGACTATAGATATAGACAGCGGTCCTGACAGTACTTTTGTAAGTGCTGAAAAATTTAGGGAAACTGTGGATAATTTTAAGAAAAAAGTAAAAAGGACAGAATGAATCAATTGTATAATAAACGTATATATCAATTATCTAAAAAATATATCGTTATACAATTGACATATTAATGAAATAGAACTATAATAGATTACAATCTTAAAATAAAGGCTGAGAAGAGGAGAGTAACTTTAGTCAGAAGCTTTGAGCGAATTAGGGATGGTGAGAGCCTAATTAGTGGAGTCTAAAGTGAAGAACACCTTGGAGCTGTCTACCGAAAACTTATTGTTAGTAGGCTAGAACGTAGACCAATGACGTTAGAATTGGCGGGTATCGAGTACTCAAAGAAGTATTTCCGTACCATGTAACTAAATATGACAGATATAATACTGTTATTTCTATAATTGTAGATTATTAATTTTAGTTATATAGGTAAACCCGCGATGCGGGTTTTTTTGTATTCGATGCATAAATTTAATTACAGGGAGTGATCAGGATGTGTGGATTTGTATTTACGTCATATGAGGGGACTAAGCAAAAAGAATTTGATAAGGGGTTTCAGAAAATATATCACCGTGGGCCGGATAATGAAAGTGTAACAATACAAAAAGGCGGAGTATGGGGATTTCACAGGCTGGCAATTATGGATTTGAGTAACAAGGGAAATCAGCCGTTTATGTATAATGGAAGTGAATTAATGTGTAACGGGGAGATATTTAATTATCATGAGCTGCAAAAAATAGTAGAGGATATATATGAGTTTCATTCAGAAAGCGACTGTGAAGTTCTTCTCCCGCTTTATGAAAAATTTGGAATAGAAGTAATGGTAAAAATGTTGGATGCAGAATTTGCAATGGTGCTGTATGACGGGAAAACAGGAGAAGTAATGGCAGCTAGAGACCCTATAGGGATAAGACCATTATTTTATGGCTTTGAAAATGAAACCGGGAAAATTTCTTTTTCCAGTGAAGCGAAAGGATTGGCAGATTTTTGTAAAGGAGTGAAGCCCTTTCCTCCGGGGCATTATTATAAAAACGGGGAATTTCATAGTTATAATGATATAGCTGATCCCAAAATGATAATAGATGAGAAAGAAGAAGCTATAACAGGAAAAATCAAGGATAAACTGGAAGCAGCAGTAATAAAAAGACTTCATTCTGATGCACCTGTAGGCTTTCTTTTGAGCGGAGGTCTGGATTCATCACTGGTATGTGCTATTGCCCAGAAACATCTGAAAAAACCTATAAAAACTTTTGCAATAGGAATGGAAACAGATCCTATAGATTTGAAATATGCCGGTGAGGTGGCAGAATATCTCGGGACGGAACACACAGAGGTCAGAATTACAAAAGATGACGTTCTGGGAGCTCTAAGAGATGTAATATATCATCTTGAAAGCTGGGATATTACCACAATAAGGGCAAGTATAGGAATGTTCCTCATTTGTAAATATATACATGAAAATACAGAATTAAAAGTTCTGCTTACAGGAGAAGTCAGCGATGAAATTTTTGGATATAAATATACAGATTTTGCACCGTCTCCGGAAGAATTTCAGAAAGAAGCACAAAAGAGAATCAGGGAGCTGTATATGTATGATGTATTAAGAGCAGACAGATGTATTGCAGCACATTCTCTTGAAGCCAGAGTGCCTTTTGGAGATCTGGATTTTGTGGATTATGTTATGAGTGTAAATCCTGAAAAGAAAATGAATAAATATGGTCAGGGAAAATATCTTTTAAGAAAAGCTTTTGAGAATGCGGGATATCTTCCGGACAGCATTCTTTACAGAGAAAAAGCAGCTTTTAGTGATGCTGTGGGACACTCTATGGTTGATTATCTGAAAGAATATGCAGAATCTAAATATTTGGCAGAAGATTTGGAAAAGGCCGGGGAAAAATATCCGTATAAAACACCTTTCACTAAAGAATCCCTTTTGTACAGAGAGATTTTTGAAGAGTTCTATCAGGGAAATGCAGAATGGATAAAAGATTTTTGGATGCCTAATCAGGAATGGGAAGGATGCAGAGTTGATGATCCAAGTGCCAGAGTATTGTCAAACTACGGAGACAGCGGAAAATAAATATGAAATACTGCTTATATTATAGACTTTACAAATAACAGAATTTTAAGTAAAATATCATAAAGAGACATTTTATAAATAAGCAGAGGTGAGTGAATGGATAAAAAAGAACAGATAATAAGAAGATACTTTGATTCATGGATTACCGGTGAAGTTTCGGTATTATCGGAAACATTTGCTGAAAATGCCGTTTATGTGGAATCATACGGTCCTTTATACAGAGGTTTGGATGCTATTATCAAGTGGTTTGACAACTGGAATGAACATGGATCTGTTTTGGAATGGAAGATTCTCAGATTTATACATTCCAGTGAAACAGTGGTATGTGAATGGTTTTTTAAATGTGTGTATGATGAGAAAAAAGAAGAATTTAACGGAGTATCCCTTATTTCTTTTGATTCCAAAAATAAAATTACACAGTTAAGGGAATTTTATTCAAAACTTCCTAATTACGAACCTTATAGATGATTTTATAAAATAAAACGGAGGGTATGAAAACAGCTTATAAGATTGAAAGTCGAAATAAATAAAATATAATGCATAAAAAAAGATTAGGCTAAGAGAAAAGCCCTATAATTATATCAAGCTAATAAGAAGAATAATTTTTTCATATACCCCCTTAGTTGTCTCGAAATACCCGTTTTGAGACAACTTTTTTATTTGATAGGTTATTTGCTTATCTGATAATTACAATAAAAAAATCCACCTTTCTGCAATAAATGAAGGGTGGATTTTTCCATATTCTAAATCAAATTCTTTTTTTTGAGAGTAATTTATTAATAAAATTCTTTAATTCCTTAAAAGCACTTCTTGTATTTATTTCATCAAGTGTTTCTATAAGAATTTTGATATGTTCGTCGTCAAGACTTTCTTTTTTGTCAGCTATAAAAGTAGCTCTGCTTTTTATAATAAATGTAAGTATCTCATCCCGCGACATGCTATTTGCAACCATATCAGCAACAGTTTTACTTTTGGAAGCAAATTTTATAAAATCTTTGTTCATAAGTGCATAATTTAATTTACCTTTTTCATCACTGTATCTTTCTATGATGGCCTGATACTCATCGCTGTTTACCATATCAATTATTTCCTGCTCAGGTTCTTCCACTTTTTCAGTATATTTAGAAACATCAATTTTTATATTTTGGCGTCCTGAATAAGGCATTCCCAGTGTTAGTTCCATTGCTTCCTCAAACGCTTCAATAGGAAACAAAGTTTCATCAATTTTTCCATAAGGGACAGGTTCTCCTGTACTTTTGTCCAAGGTCGCTGCTGCTGTTGCTTCAGTATCTAAACGAAGTATTTTTATACCTGCACCTCCGGACGTGAGCTTTTGCTTATAGGCAATTGCCGGAATTATACTTAATTCCACGGATTTTGTTCTTACAATAGTCATAATATCGACCTCCCTGATTTTTTTACTGTACATATAAATATGATACCAGAAGAAAAATAGTTTGTATAGTTATAATAAATTTTTATATAATATTATCTGAATAAATATATTTGTTTATTGTTAAATTATTGAGGTGCGGCACATATGATTATTTCAAATACTAATTTATTTCTTTAATAAATAAAAATGAAAAATTTTATATTTGTGCCTGTTATGAGTAAAACATATTTATTTTCATGTGAAATTTTAATAAAAAGATAGATTCTTATAAATGTAAAAGCTGAAATAAATAAAATATAATACATAAAAAAAGATTATACTAAGAGAAAAGCCCTATAATTATATCAAGCTAATAAGAAGAATAATTTTTTCATATACCCCTTGAGTTGTCTCGAAATACCCGTTTTGAGACAACTTTTTTATTGCCGGTATTTCTTATGAATGAATGGTTTATTGACTAACGGGTAAAAATCAGTATAATTATATGGTGTAAATAAAATAACAGAGAGGAGAAGGTTAATGGAGGAAAAGAAACTTGTACAAAAAGTAAAAGAAGATGCGGAAAACTTGTTTCGAGAAGGGAAATTTTATTGTTCAGAAGCAATAGTTTCTTCTATAAGAACAAATCTTGATCCTGATATGCCTGAAAGCATGATTGCCGCAGCATCAGGTTTTCCTATAGGGATAGGAAAATCAAAATGTGTATGCGGTGCTGTTTCCGGCGGGATTATCAGTCTGGGATATTTTTTTGGAAGAACAAAGGGGGCGGACTCCAAAGTGGATAGAACACTTGCTTTGGCTAATGAATTACAGGAAAGCTTTCGAAGCAACCATAAAGTTTTATGCTGCAAAATACTTACTAAAGGAATGGATATGAGTTCGGGGGAACACAAGAATCAATGTGTATCATTCACTGGGGAGATAGCAGAAAAAGCAGCGGAAATAATTTTGAGAGAGCTGAATCACAGTGAGAGCCATGAATAAAATTATAAAGAACATACCTCTGCCAATAGCGGGCCTGATTCTTTCAATGGCAGTAACGGGAAATATACTTGAAGATATACATGTTAATATAAGATATGCGTATGGGGTTACAGCAGCAGTTTTAATGCTGTTTCTTATTTTGAAAATATTGTTTTACAGGGAGACTGTAGTAAAAGAACTGGAGAATCCTGTGGTTTTAACAGTGTTTCCTACATTTGATATGGGATTAATGGTACTTGCCACTTATATAAGCAGATTTCACGCGACAGCTGCTTTTCACATATGGGTTTTTGCTGTTTTTATTCATTTTTGCTGGATTATATATGTTACTAAAAAATTATTTTCGAATTTTGATATAAATAAAATTTTTCCGAGTATTTTTGTAACATATGTAGGAATAGTAACAGCCAGTGTTACAGCACCTGTATTCAAAATGCAGACTCTCGGGCAGTATATTTTTTACTTCGGATTTATATCTTATTTATTGCTGACAATTATAGTTTTTTTCAGAATGGTTAAAATAAAAGGAATTCCAGAACCGGCTTTTCCCGCAGGAGCTATTTTGGCGGCACCGGCTAGCCTTTGTCTTGCAGGATATATAAGTTCCTTTAAGGATAAAAATGAAGTGATTTTATATTTTTTACTGATATTATCGTTATTTATGACATTTTTTGTATTATTTTTCTTTTATAAATTTCATACAAAAAAGTTTTATCCCAGTTTTTCGGCTTTTACCTTTCCATTTGTGATAAGCACTCTTGCATTGAAAAGTTATATTAAATATCTGAATACATATCAGGGAACAGGTAATATGATTTTTTCAAAAGAACTGCTCACAGGTGTGTATTATTTTGAACTGATATTTTCGGTTGCAGCTGTTTTTTATGTATTTATAAGATATGTGATGTTTTTTAAAGCTAAATTTGCAGCAGTGAAGGAAAGTAATTGATTTTACAGGTAAATTTGATTCTTATAAATTTAAAAGCAGAAATAAATAAAATATAATGTATAAAAAAAGAGTAAGCTAAGAAAAAAATTCTATAATTATATCAAGCTAATAAGAATAATATTTTTTTCATATACCCCCAAAGCAGGCCGCTTGTTTCAAAAGAACGAGCGGCCTGCAATTTTTATGTAAAAAAATAATTGATAAAAACCTTGACGTGGAGTTAACTCGAGGGTGTATACTGAATTACATCTAAAGAATGAGGTGATAATTGTGGAAAAGCGAAAATTAGGAAAAAGCGGTCTGGAAGTATCAGCAATGGGACTGGGATGTATGGGAATGAGCCATGGTTTTGGACCCGTTTCTGATAAAAAAGAAATGATTAGTCTGATAAGAGAAGCTTTTGATAAAGGCGTTACTTTTTTTGATACAGCTGAATGTTACGGCCCGTATATAAATGAGGAACTTTTGGGAGAAGCACTGGAGCCGATTAGGGATCAGGTGGTAATTGCTACTAAATTCGGGTTTGATATACAGAATGGAAAACAGGTCGGCGTGGACAGCAGACCGGAACATATAAAAAAAGTGGTGGAAGAATCACTAAAGCGTTTGAAAGCGGAAGTAATTGATTTATACTATCAGCATAGAGTTGATCCTGATGTTCCTGTGGAGGATGTGGCGGGAACTATAAAGGAACTCATAAAGGAAGGGAAAATCAAATACTGGGGTCTTTCAGAAGCGGGTGCTGACACAATCAGACGGGCACATGCCGTTCAGCCTGTTACAGCAGTTCAAAGTGAGTATTCACTGTGGTGGAGACGCCCAGAAGAAAAAATACTGCCTCTTCTGGAAGAACTTGGAATAGGTTTTGTTCCTTTCAGTCCGCTTGGAAGAGGGTATTTAACAGGAAATATCAATAAAAATACGGTTTTTGAAAAAAATGATTTTCGTAATATTCTGCCGCGTTTTTCTAAAGAAGCTATCACGGATAACGAGATTATAGTTGATTTTTTGAAAAAAGAAGGCGAAAAAATGAATGTAACCCCTGCGCAGATAGCATTAGCATGGCTGTTAGCCCAGAAACCATGGATAGTGCCGATTCCGGGTACAAGAAAATCAAACCGTCTGGAAGAAAATTTAGGTGCGGTTAATATAAAATTATCTGCTGACCAGCTGAAAGAAATAAATGAAGTATTGTCAAAAATAGTTGTTACAGGTAACCGTTACACTGAGGAATTGGAAAAATTAACAGAACAATAAAATCAACACTGGAGATTATATAAAATTTGGATATAAATCCTAATATAAAATAATTGACCTGTTTATTCTCTGAAACAATGAGAAAAACAGGTCAATTTTATATTTTTACATTCCGGCAATATGTCTCATTCTTTCCAGTGAATAAGAGAAAAATTCCTTATACGATTCACAAAAATAATTCAATCCTAAAGAAGCTTTCTGCTCTCTGTATCTTCTGCATCCGCCCCTGCACATATAAAGAAATTCACAATCAGTACATTTTTTGTCCAAAGTATGGGACATCTGTTCAAACTCTTTTATTTTAGGACTCTTTTTTATATCTGAATAAGAGCTTTCTGTGATATTGCCAAGTTTCCATCTGTCCAAAACATAAAAGTCGCAGGGATAGACACTTCCGTCGGCTTCAAGCAGATAATAAAATTCACAGCGTCCTTTCATAGCACAATTTTCAGGGGGATATCCTTTCAGCATATTTATATAGTTATTAAAGTCCCTGATGCTGATATAAGTTCCTGCCATAAAATCTTCGTACCATAAATCAAACAGTTTTTTCAGAAAAAAGCTGTATGAAGAAGGAGTGAGAAAAGACGGCTTATTAGAGTCAAAGCTGTTTATAGAGGGAATGAACTGAAGATACCGGAAATTATTTTCCTTAAAAAAATTATAGATATCTTCAACAGCGGCTGCAAGCTCATTAGTAACTACTGTTAGTATATTATATTCCACATTATATTCGTTAAAAATTTTTACAGTATTCATTATTTCGGCAAAAGAGCCTTTGTTTTCTGTATTAACTCTGTGAAAATCATGGGTTTCCTCGTTCCCGTCAAGTGAAAGTCCCACAAGAAAATTATTTTTTGCAAAAAAGTCTGCCCATTCTTCATTTAGTAAATATCCATTAGTTTGAACAGAATTATATATATCAAGATTTTTATAATTATACTTTTTTTGAAATTCCAGAAGTTTTTTGTAAAAATCCAGTCCCGCAAGAGTAGGTTCTCCGCCTTGAAAAGCGAATGAGCAGTAGCTGTCAGCTTCCATAAGAGTTTTTTTGACTATTTCTTCCAGAATCTCTGTTTTCATAATTCCATAACTTTCTATTTCACGACATGCCGCCACATCAAAGTAAAAGCAATATTTGCATCGCAGATTACACAGACTGGAAGCAGGTTTTATAAGTAAATTTATCGGTTCCATATTTTTCTCCTTACTTTAAATACAGATTTTTTATAAAAATCCGTATAATCTTATTCTAGCATTTTATAAAATTTTACTCAAATATAAAAACAGAAGGTTTATTTTATGGATTCAATGCTTATAGACATATACAGGACTTACTGGTATAATAGATATAAATCAATTGAATAATATAAAACAAAAATAAGGAGCTGTGAAATGAGAATATATTCGTGGAATGTAAACGGGATAAGAGCGTTATACAATAAGGGAGAATTTTTGAGAATATTTGAAGAAGAACCGGAAATTATTTGTATTCAGGAAACAAAGGCACAGGCTGAACAATTGTCTGAAGAACTCTTAAATATAAACGGTTATAATTCTTTTTTTGAGTCTGCCGATAGAAAAGGTTACAGCGGTGTGGCGGTTTACAGTAAAGAAAAACCGATTATGGTGAAAAAGTTTGATATTGAAAGATTTGATTCTGAGGGAAGATATATAGAACTGGAGTATGAAAAATTTATACTGATAAACTGTTATTTCCCAAACAGTCAGGAAAAAGGAAAAAGGCTTGATTATAAAATAGATTTCTGTGATGAGATTTTGAATTATCTCGAAGAAAGAAAAAAAAGCGGGAAAGCAGTGATAATAACAGGTGATTATAATATAGCACATGAGCCGATAGATCTTGCCAGACCGAAGGATAACGAGGAAAATCCGGGATATCTTCCGGAAGAAAGAGCATGGATGACAAAGTTCATAGAAGCCGGTTATGTGGATAGTTTTAGAAAATTTTATCCTGAAGAAGTAAAATATACCTGGTGGTCTTACAGAACACGTGCGAGAGAGAAGAATATCGGCTGGAGAATAGATTATTTCTGTATAAATAAAGAGGCAGAAAGGATATTAATTGATTCTGGAATAAGAAATGACGTGTTTGGATCTGACCATTGTCCTATTTACATTGATATCAATGTAAATGATTAATACTTTGATAGATTTAAATTTAAAGTAACGGATATGAAAATATTGATACCCTGTTTGATAAAATTAATTATAAAAATTTTGAAATCAGGGTATTAAATATTGAAAATTGCCCTGCTGCTGATTTTTTCGAGATCAATATCAGAAATACCAAGATAGCGCTGGGTAACTGAAGTGTTGCTGTGATTCAGAAGGCGTCTTACTAATTCTATATTATTCTTGCTCTCCTTATATTTCAGTGTAGCAAAGGTTTTTCTGAAGCTGTGTGTGGAAATATCCCTTAGTCTTAAATACTTTATAACTGTTTTTAGATTCTTTTGTACAGTACGTACATTTAAATTGTCAAATAAAAGGTCATCATATCCAATATGGTTTTCCTGACAGTATTCATTAATTGCATTATAGGTATTTCTAGGATAAGAACGGGACAGGTTCTTTTTGGTTTTCTGTTCTGTTATATTAATCCGGGAATTCAGGATATGTTTTCTTCTAAGCTGCAGGATATCCCCGATCCGTAATCCGGTGTTAACCTGAAATAGTAACAGATAATAAATCTTTTTTTTAGATCTGAAAGTTCGGATTTTTTGATCGTCTCTATATGTAAAGCCGTGTTTTAACAAATCCAGGATACTGTTTAATTCTTTAAAAGTCAATGCTCTAGTTTTCATAGCTCCTCCAATGTCCATTATATATAATGTAACTATAATAGCATATCTTTATAAATATGCTTATATATTATCATAATAATAATTTAAATATATTGATAAAATTTATTATAGAAATTATTTCAAAACTCTAAAGAAAGTTAAATTGATTTTCGGAAAAATTTAATCGCGGCATTGACGATACGCTATTTTAGGGGTTTATGCAGATTAGAAAGCTTTTCAAAATTTTAACAAAGTGAAAGGAAACTTATGAAACAAATATTTTTAGCAATAACAGTAATATTTTTTATTTCTTGCACAATATTAGAAGCAGATACATCACTTAATGAAAATCAGATGTTAAGTGACGGAAAAGAAATTTATAATCTTATGGGGAATCTGAATAAGGCAATAACAGATAAAAATCCCAAGAAAATAAGGGATATTACTGATCTTGACTCTAAAGAAACAAATGTAAAGGAAACAACGGATTTTGCATTAAAGATTCTTGCAAGTACGGATTATCAGGTGTTATTTCAGATGGTAAATACTGACAGCTTTAATACAAGTCTTCTAAAGGATAAAGTAACAAAAATATATGAAGTAAATATGGAAGATAAGGCTAATCTTACTTCTAATTTTCTTATAGTAAACAGATATAGTAATGATAATTATACACTGATAGTGGTGAAAAGCAAGAAAAACAAAGGATTTAATGAAGTGAGCAGAATATCATTTGAAATAAAGAGAAAGGGTAAGAAGTTCAGGATAGCAAAAATAGGGCTTTTTTCATCATAAAGTATTGTAGAAATATAAACGATTCAGTCGATGGGGAATTGAGATAAGGGATGGTTTCTGCCAAAACAGGACTCGTCCTTTTTATAATATTCTTTTTTATAATTATGTTAATTTAAAGAAAAAGCCTCCGGATAATTTATAGTAATCTAAATTTCCAGAGGTTTTTATTATAGTTTTAATGCATAGGATTAAAAACAATATTCGTTTTATCGCGTAATTCTTCATTGCTTGCTTTTATTTTTTCTATAGCTGAGATTTTATCTTCTGTAAGATATTTTGCGTAGTCTGAATTCAGTCTTTTTACAATATCTTCTCTGTTATTTTTTTCAAGGTTATCTCTTACGTTTACCAGTATCATGCTTGGAAGCAGACTATAAAATTCTTTATAATCTTTTGTAAAATTCGTTTTAGAGAAAAACTGGTCTACAGCACTGCCTATTTTAGAAGTTGTCTCCTTTAAAATAGTATCTTCTTCACTGTCATACCCGGATACCATTTCCTGTTCAAGAATATCATTTATGTGTGAAAATTCTTTTACATATTTATCGCTGAAAAATAAAATTCCGTTTTCAAATATTTGTTTTCTTGAATAAGTTATAGTTGATTTTTCATTAGCTGATAATTCTTTGGTATTTATATTCCATTCTTTCAGAAGCATTGAAAGCATAAAGTTGCCGTCAGTATTATTAGGATAGAATGAAACTCCTTTTTTATTTTTATATAAATTCTTGTATGACTTTTTGAATTCATTTTTTAGTGTATTGTCACTATAATTCAAAAATTTATTTTTAAATGAATCACTCAGGCTGAGTTCTTTTGAATATTGTTTAATTACATAAAGACCGGCTATTTTCACTGAATTTATATAATTTTTTGAATTATCATAAGAATTATTTGTAAGTACCAGTACTTCATCTACAAAACTTTTTATTTCATCATAACTTTTATATTTCATTGTAATATTGGCTACTTGTTCACTATTTCCCAAAAAGTCCGCATTAGGAAGAAGACTTAAAGCAAGAGGTACAAATCCCAGAAATTTTAAAGTTTCTGTTTCTGTCTTATCATTGACTAAAAGTTTTTGAGCTTCTTCAAAGTCCCCATTTGCAGCATAATAATCAGCAAGTGACTGCTTTAATTCATAGTTGCCAAAGGCAAGAAAGCCTGAGCTGCTTGTGATCTGTTTTTCGAGCTCTTTGTATTCCTCTTCGGCATTAGTTTTCTTATAAATGTCAAGCAGATAAATTTTGTCAGGATAATAAAAAGTATCTTTGTCATCCTGTGAAACAGAACCATACAGATAATCATAAGAATAATAATCATTATCAGATAAAAAAGAATAAATATTTTTTGCCTTCTCAAGATCTCCGAGTTTATAGTATGAATATGCCCCGTATCTCATCATAGAAGCACTAAAAGTATAATCGTACTCAGTAATTTTCAGTTCATCATTCAGGTTAATTCCGTTATTTTGAATTAATGCCAAAGTTTTATCATACTTTTGTGTTCTGTTATACAGATCTGCCAAAGCGAGATTAATTGTATAATCTTTTGATGGAAGCATGCTTTCATATATCAAAAGAGCATTTTCAAAGTCCTTTTTTTCCTTGTATATCTGTGCCAGAACAGGTCTTGCTCTGTTTATTCCCTGTGAAATATATACTTCATAAACAGGAACAGCTCTGTCTTTGATCATTTTCCAGTTCTCTCCGAGGTAGTATCCGTCACTGATGAGATTATCAAGAAAAGTATTTAATTTTTCTTTCTTATCATTTAGATAATATAAAGATAACAGTTCGTTTACTGCTTCGTAATCATCTGCATCTTCGGCAATTCTGTCCAGATATATTTTTTCATTATCTTCAAATGAAGTTTTTACTACAGAAAAATGCTCGTCTTCTGTATCTTCGTCGTCTGTTTTACCGGAAACAGACAGGTCGGCGGCATTATCCGCTGTGTCTGCGGTAATTTCTTCACTGTACATATCTTCTGCATCAAGGGCATTTCCCTCTTCGACCTTGGTAAGATATTCCTCAAGTGTCTCCTTTGCACCTTTGTCTCCTCTTTTTATATAAGGGGCAAGCTCTTTTTTCAGCTCTTCCTTGGAATAATATTCACCAAATGCATAAAATATATGTTCATTTCCTTTATTCTTTTTCAGGTATTTTTTATAAGATTCTACAGCAGCTTTGTAATTATAAGCGTCTGTATACAAATCGCCGAGTTCTTTGTCTGCTCTTGTTTTTCCTTTGGCAGATTCGATCTTTAGCAAATCTTCCCTTGTGCTGTAGCTGTATTGACTTATCATTTGGAAATAAGCATCTTCATCACCGTTTATAACAAGATCACGGTAGAGAGAGGAAGCTTTATCATAATCACCGTTATTTTGATATATTTCAGAGAGCATTTCCATATCGCTCCGGCTTTTTTTATTAAATAATTTTATCAGTTTGTCTTCTGAATTTTCTCTCAAATAAATAGAACCAAGTAAATGCAAAGCCTGCTTATTTTTTTTACGTGCAAGATCTTCAAGAATAACAATTGCTTTTTCTTCCTGAAGATCATCAATGTAGTATCCGGCAAGTTTCATCTTTGCTTCATCACTTACAGGGCTGTACTTTTCATATATTTCCTTTGCCTTTAGAATTTTATTACCGTGATAGTAATTATCTGCGAGTTCCAGTTCCTCATTTATTTTTTGTGTATCAACAGAACTTTTGGTATTTTTGGCATTTGTCTGACTGCTTTTTCCCGCCGATTCTGTGATAACACCTAGATTAGCTATAAGTAATACAAGAATAATAATTTTTTTCATGACACCTCCTAAAATTTTAATTATTATATCATTTTTGTGTAATTTTTCATAGGATAAATTGCATTGAGAAAGCATGAATCTAAAAAGATATTTCAGGGTATTCCAACAAAAAAATCCCCTTGTAAAATAATATACAAGGGGTATATAATCAGATATTTAAAATTCCATGCTGTCTCCCTGATCAAGCATAATAAAGTTTACTCCGAGAGTATTTCCATTTTTCAGTTGTTCAAGAATTGTAGAACGAATATTGGAATTTTTATTTAAAGTAGGCTTCACATGACTGATTATAACATTAAGACCTTTTAGTGAACCTTTTCCGCCGCTGTATTTTTCCAGATTCTGAAGTTCCTTCAAAAGCCAGTCGGGAGTAAGGTGTCCGAATAAGTCCTTGTCAGCTACACCGTTTGCATAAGAAACTTCTATAATTATACCTTTCAGATTTTTGCTTTTTACCTTTGGACCCAGTGTTTTCCATACAGTATCCAGATGTGTAGATTTTTCTACTGTGTCTGGGCCTGTATCCCCGAAAAATGCAAAATAGTCTTTGTTTTTTCTCACTAAAATCATTGAAGATTCATAATTGCTGTGGCTGAGCGGAAGAGCAGCGCCGTATAAAGCAGTACCCTCTATTGCTGTTTCTTTACCCGGCTCAAGAGTTTTGTACGTATATTGTCCCAGTTTAAATCCTTCGCCGGAAGTGGAAAAATTCGGCCATGTTTTCCAGTTAAAGTAATTATTAGTCAAAACATCTATAACAGACGGAAGCGCATAAATATTTTTCTTGCTGTCATCTGTAGAGCTTATAACAAGTCCTGAAACATGGTCAAGATGTCCATGGCTGATAAAATAACCTTTTACTGCATTTTTGAAAACATATCCTTCCAGAGTAAGAGGTGAATCAGCGGGAACAGTAATATTTTTAAAAGCCCCTTTAGCAGCAGCCTTTTCTATTCCGGGAAGAAGAGTTCCTGCATCAAGTGCAAGATAATTATTTTCATCTGTACTTCTTATAAGATATGAAGTTATGTTGCCGTCAATAACTCCGCCGTTCACTCCGAGAGCCACTATTTCAAATGAAGTTTTGGCAAAAATAGAAACAGACAGAATAATACCAAATAACAGTGTAAAAAATGTTCTTTTCATAAATCCCTCCAAAAATATAGTTTTATTTTAAAAACGGAAGATATTTACCAAGCGGTAAAAAATCTTCCGGATATGCTTATTTATAAATTTTTACGCTCCAGTCTCCGCCGTATTCTACTTTATAAGTAGAAGCAAAGTCTCCCATGTTTACAGCAAAAGATAATGAATCCAAGCTGTTATAATACATAAGGTTTTTACCTTCAGGCACATCTCCGAAACTGTTGGCAAAAGGCATCTTGTCTTTGAATACAAGTTTGTCTTTATTATAGATTTCCACTGTAAAGATATCACCTTTTTTGATATTCATTTTACTTGCAGTATTACGGTCAATATTAGTCCATACATTTCCATACTGCACATCAAGAATAGGGATATTTCCTACAAGAGTATTTTTCTCAAATTTTGCTTTTTGATAGCTGATAGCTTCCACTTTAGAAGGAAGTTTTTTTCCTACCTGTTCAAAAGTAATCGCACCTGATGCAAGTCTTGCCCCTGTATACGCATATACATCACGTCCGTGGAAAGTATATGATTTTTCAGAGTCTTTACGTCTGTTAACAGCTTCATCAATTTGTCTAACTTCCTCGATTCCGAATTTTTCTGCTACAAGAGTCAGAGTTCCGTTATCAGGAGTAACGAAGTATTGTCCGTTTTTAGTTTTTAGAACAACAGATAATCTCTCGGTACCTACACCCGGATCTACTATTGATACAAATACAGTACCAGCAGGCCAGTATTCAGCTGTCTGGTATAAACGGTATGCCGCATCCCATATGCTGTAGGCAGGAATTTCGTGTGTAACATCATATATTTTCAGGTCTTTGTCAACGCCTGTTGCTACACCTTTCATAGCAGAAACTGCTCCGTCCTTAAGACCAAAGTCAGACTGGAAAACCAGTATTTCAGATGCTGAAAATGCAGTAGTTGAAAAAATAATAATACTTACAATAGTTAATAAAAATTTTTTCAGAGTTTTTTTCATATATCTCTCCTTAAATAAGATTTAGTCACTTAGAATATAGCTTTATTATGTGAAAAAGTCAAATATATAATATTAATCTGAAAATATGTGTATGATGAGGAATAGTACAGGATAGACGTTCATTATTTGCTAATCATGATTTTTTAATTGAACTTAGAGTTTTTTATGATATTAACGGTTGGTAATGAAGAGATTGACAGTTACATTATTTTACTAAACATGACAAGGGAAATGGAGACGCTGTTTATTTAGAGAAATTTTCACATTATGATAAGGTAGATGAAAGTATAGTTTCTTTCAATTATGAAAAAAAATAATTTTGTTTATATTGTATTAGGAATTATAATTCAGGTCAAATATCAAGATTAGTCATATAAACAGCAATATAAAAATATAAAGTGAAGCGGTCTTTTTCAAGGCGGGCAGTATTTGAAAAACAGAACTTTTTTTATGATAAACAATTTTTTTATTTTATCTGAAAGTAGTTCTTTTTTTTGTCGGGTTATTATGATAGAATTAGTTAAATAAATAAAGGGAGAAGACGATTATGTTCGAAATATTTGAGAATGTAAAATATGAAGTTATTAATAAAGGAAAAGACTTTGTCATAAATGATATTCATTATGATTCAAGAAAGATAAAAAAAAATGATGTATTCTGCGCCCTTATAGGTGCTGTTACAGACGGGCATAACTATATAGAAAAAGCTGTAAACAACGGGGCTAAAATGGTAATTGTGGAAAAAAAAGATATTACAGTTACTGATAAGGATGTGACTTATATTTTTGTGGAGAATATGAGAAAACATCTTGGGGTAATGGCTTCCAATTTTTTTGGATGGCCGCAGAAAAATTTGAAAATAATAGGGATTACAGGGACAAACGGTAAGACTACATCAAGCTATATACTGGACAGTATGCTTGAAAAGACGTCTAGGATAGGAACTATAGGTTATAAAATACTGGATGAAGAAATAGAAGCTCCGAATACTACTCCTGAATCACTTGATCTGGTAAAAATGCTGGATAAAAGTGTGAAAAAAGGTGTGGAGTATTTTATAATGGAGGTAAGCTCGCATGCTCTTGAGATAGGAAGGGTAGATATGCTTGAGTTTGATTCGGTGATGTTTACCAATCTTACACAGGATCATCTGGATTATCATGAAAATATGGAAAATTACTTTAATGCTAAGTTTAAGCTGTTTACCATGCTTAGAAACAAAAATGCAGCAGCTGTGAATATAGATGATTCTTATGGTGAAAGAATCTATAATTCCAATAAAAACTATAAGTCGTATTCGATAATAAAAGATTCAGACCTGAAAGGAAAAATAGAAGAATATCATAACGGCGGAATGAAGGTTTCAGTAACTTTTCAGGGTAAGGAATATTCCTTTGATACCAAACTTGTAGGCGACTATAACCTGTATAATCTTCTCGGCTGTATCGGTGTACTTCTGAATCTTGGTTTCGGCATTGATGATATAATAGAAAGAGTAAAAAGGGTAGGCTATGTGCCGGGAAGGTTTGAGCTGGTAAATGAAGGTCAGGATTTCATGGTAGTAGTAGACTATGCACATACAGATAACGGACTTGAAAATATATTGGAAACAGTGAGGAAAATAACTGAAAACAGGGTAATAACAATATTCGGTGCAGGCGGCGACAGAGATAATACCAAAAGACCAAAGATGGCAAAGGCAGCTGCAAAATTCAGCGATTTTGTAATTATTACTTCTGATAATCCCAGAACAGAGGACCCTGTGGAAATAACAAAACAGGTGGAAAAAGGACTTACAGATATAGACTTTCCAAAAGACAGATACACAGTAATTGTGGACAGGGAACAGGCAATAAAATACGGTATAGAAATGTCAGGGACAAAAGACAGTCTTCTTATAGCAGGAAAAGGACATGAAGACTATCAGATACTCGGGCGTGAGAAGATTCATTTTGACGACAGGGAACAGGCTAGAAAATATTTGAAGAAATAATCCCGGAATTAGGGAGAATATCCAGAACAGCCAAATATAGGCAAATTTTTATAAAATAACATAAAATACTAAAAATATAAATTATATATATGTTTTATAGAAAAATTATATATATTGTTTATGATAGTGAAATAGAGGATTGCCTATTTTGTCAAGGGGATATTTAACAAATAGGCTCTTTTTTTTATTGTTTGAGTATGATAAAATTATAACAATGAAAAGTGCGGAAATATAAATCATATTTTTGATATAAATAATTAAAAATGAGAAATAAAGAATAATAATATTTCAGAGGAGGAATTTAGTGTGGAAAATTTACAAAAAGTAAAAGAAGTAAAAATAAACGATAAAATAACAATAGGGAATTCCAGAATAACTCTGCTTGCAGGACCATGTGTTATCGAATCGGAAGATCTGGTCATGGAAGTAGCGGGAAGATTAAAGGAAATTACTGATAAATTAGGTATCAATTTTGTGTTCAAGTCATCTTTTGATAAGGCCAACAGAACATCAATACATGGATTCAGAGGGCCGGGGCTGGACAAAGGACTGGAAATACTTAATAAAGTCAAGGAAAAATACGGACTTCCCCTTGTAACAGATATCCATGAACCATGGCAGTGCGAAGTGGCGGCAAAAGTCATAGATATTATACAAATACCGGCATTTTTATCAAGACAAACTGATCTGCTTGTAGCTGCTGCACAGACAGGGAAAGCCGTTAATGTAAAAAAAGGACAGTTTCTTGCACCATGGGATATGAAAAACGTAGTAAGCAAGTTTGAAGAAGCCGGGAATACGAATATTATGCTTTGTGAAAGAGGAGCATCTTTCGGATATAATAATCTGGTAGTAGATATGAGAAGTCTTCTGGAAATGAGAAAATTCGGATATCCTGTTGTTTTTGACGCTACCCACTCGGTACAGATACCGGGAGGTAAGGGAAGTGCCACAGACGGAAACAGAGAGTATGTTTATCCGCTGATGAAGGCTGCGGTATCAATAGGAGTAGATGCTGTATTCGCAGAAGTTCATCCTGATCCTGACAAGGGTATGTCTGACGGGCCTAATATGCTTAGACTGGACGATATAGAAGAGATACTTACAAACATTTTAAAGATAGATGATTTAGTAAAGAACCAAGAAATTTAGGAGGAATAAAATGAAAAAGAAGGTATTGCTGACACCCGGCCCCACTAATATTCCGGAAAATCTTCTCGGAGTACTGGGAACTGACATAGTACATCACAGAAAAGTAGACTTTCATAATGTTATGAAAGAGCTGAACGAAAATTTAAAGAAGATTTTTCAGACCAAAGAGAATGTATATGTATTGACGTCATCCGGAACCGGCGCAATGGAGGCAGCGGTAGTGAACTATTTCTCCAAAGGTGAAAAAGTCCTTGTGATAAACACAGGATACTTTGGCGACAGATTCAGGAAAATAGCCGGAATTTACGGACTGGAACCGATAAATCTGGAATATGAATTTGGTGAGTCATATAAATTAGAAGACGTAAAAAAAGCTTTGGCAGAAAATCCTGATATAAAAGGAATTTTCATAACTCACAGCGAGACTTCCACAGGTGTTCTGAATAATGTAAAAGCAGTGGGAGAATTAACAAAAAATACGGATATACTTTTGGTAGTGGATACCATAAGCGGACTTGTGGCAAATGACTTTGACTTTGACGGATGGAATGTAGACGTAGCAGTGGCAGGAAGCCAGAAAGCATTTTTGATACCGCCGGGACTGGCGTTTATCGCAATGAGTCAAAAAGCCAGAAAAGCTGTGGAAAAATCAGATATTCCCAAGTATTACTTTGATATAAAACAGGCTGAAAAAGCTTTGGAAAGTAAAAACGAAACTCCTTTTACGCCGGCTATAGGGCTTATAATCGCAGCAAATGTTTCATGCAGGATTATAGCTGAAAAAGGAGTGGGAAACATAGTAAAAGAGAAATATGAGCTTAGAAAGTATATCGAAGAAAAGCTTTCAGAGCTGGATTTCAAGATTCTCGTAAAAGATGAGGAAAACAGAAGTAATACTTTGATTTCTGTGGTAAAAGACGGTATAAAGATAAAGAATGTAATCAGAAGCCTTGAAGAAAGAGGATATACCGTAACCGGAGGAAAAGGAGATTTCGAGGACAGTCTTATGAGAGTGGGAATACTCGGGGAATTTTCCAAAGAGGATATAGATAAATTTCTTGTTGTTCTTACTGAAGAACTGGCAAAACAATAATCTTATCCGGTTATATTTCGTTTAAAGCAGGGGAGCTTTTGAAAAAAAGCATAAATATTAATAAATAAAACAAAAAATAAAGGAGAGAAATATGTTAAATGAATTTTCGCTGAGCAGAGGAAGAGCAATGATAAATTTTACTCTAAAATACTGCGATACATCAGAAAAATTACTGGACAGTTACGGGTTCAGAAGAGTAGTAGAAGTTTTCGTCAGAAGACTAAAAAAAGATGAAGGACTGATATATAATTTTTATCTTGATGCATTTAAGACAGATGATATGTTAGCTGATTCAATGATAGAAGTATTTAAGCTTCTTACAGTTTTTGACATAGATGAAGTCTTGAAAGTGGATAATAAATATTCTGTATTCTTTGAAGATAAAAACCTTTTTATAGAATTAATAGAATTATTATACGGATACTGGAGAAGACTGGAAAGATTCACTATTGTAAGAAACAAAAGACTTGGAGAAGGTCTTCAGAGTGTAAGATTCTCACAGGCTAATAATAATTTTAACGAATTAGTGCTTGCTACATACAGAAGAATAGAAGAAACTGTAATGGGATATAAACACAGAGTGTACAGACAGCTTAACGCAGGAGCTAATGCAGGACTTACATTAAATGATATAAACTGGAACTGCCCTATAGAATACAGAGGGCTTAGCAGAATACCTTTTATAGGATCTGTAATACTTCATCCGCCTTTTATCTCGTATTCTAAAAGAAACACAAGAGAGGGATTATTCCAGAGACATCAGAAAAATCCATTGGAAAACATAGTTCTAAATGAGGATGACTGGTTTGTGTATCCTGCCAAAGTCGGGGATTTACTGACATTTGTATTTTTCCATAAAGACTTTATGGCTCATGGTCTTACACTTGCGAACCTGTTTGAACTGGCAAAAGAAAGTGAATATATAGGGAAAAAGCCGGATATGATTTATCTGTTCGGATATCCTGACGGGGAAAACGAAAAGAGAACTTTCTACTATAAAGATACAAAGAATGATATTTTAATAGGATATGCCAATTATACAGACGAGATCGACTATTTCGGATATATGAAAAAAATGCTTCTGACTCTGCATAATATTAAAAAGCTTGATGAAGGACATCTTCCTATACACGGGGCTATGGTAAACATAGTTCTTAGAAACGGAAAAGAGTCTAACATAGTAATTATGGGAGACAGCGGAGCAGGAAAGTCGGAAAGTCTGGAAGCATTCAGAACACTTAATGAAAAATATATAAAGCATATGAGAATAGTGTTCGATGATATGGGATTCCTGAAAATAGAAAATGACGGGAAAATAAAAGGATACGGAACAGAAATAGGAGCCTTTGTAAGGGTAGATGACCTTGAGTCAGGATATGCATTTGAGCAGCTTGACAGGGGAATCTTTACTAACCCTGACAAAATAAATGCCAGAGTTACTATACCGATTTCTACTTATGAGGTTATCTCAAAAGGGTATGAAGTGGATATAATGCTTTATGCCAATAACTATGAAGATGCTGAAAAGAAGATAAAATTCTTTGAAGATGTAGATCAGGCTATCACAGTCTTTGAAGACGGGGCAAGAAAAGCCAAAGGAACTACAAGTGAAAAAGGTCTCGTAAAATCATACTTTGCCAATCCTTTTGGAGCTGTGCAGGAGAGAGAAACAAACGAGAAGCTTGTAAGGGAGTATTTCCACAAAATGTATGATCAAGGTGTGCAGATCGGGGAAATCAATACATCACTTGCAATAGAAGGTAAGGAAAAAGACGGACCTAGAAATGCTGCGGAAGAATTATTCCAGCTTATAAATCAATAATAAAATACAGAAATAAAACGGCTTTTACAGCCGTTTTATTTTAGGGGAAATTATTTATATGACAAATAAAAGTATAAGCTGTGGTTTTGGCATTCCGATAAAAGATATAGCTTAAAAAATTAGACTTTTTGTGATATACTAAGATGAAAAAATATCAGACTGACTTTAGGATAGGAGACAAAATGAAAGCATATATAGATCTTGGTTTTATAAAAATACACTATTACAGTATTATGTACATTATTGCATTTTTTCTTGGGATATTTATAGCCGGGAGGGATATAGTAGCCAAAGAAAGAGGAGTAAAAGATAAAAAAACTATTGAGGATTTTGCATTTTGGGTAATGATATCAGGATTAATCGGAGCAAGAGTATACTATGTTTTATTTAAACTTAATATGTATAAAGATAATCCGCTTTCTGTTTTTGCAGTATGGGAAGGCGGACTTGCAATACACGGGGGAATTATCGGCGCATTTATAGGAGCTTGTATATTCGCCAAAAGAAAAAAGATGGATTTATGGGTACTTACGGATATGGGTGTAGGGCCTCTGCTAATAGGACAGGCAATAGGAAGAATAGGGAATTATGCTAACGGCGAGATAGAGGGAGTACCCACATTTACACCATGGAAAGTTATTTTAAAAGGAAATTTCGAGCAATGGTGGACGCAGTATCAGTCTATGTCTATGGATATGCAGTCTAAGTTCAAGGAACTGGTACCATGGGGAATAGTTTTCCCGAGCGGGACTTCCGCAGGAGATAGTTTTCCGAACTTACCTTTACATCCGGCGATGTTTTACGAATCAATTCTTAATGTAATAGGTTTTCTGCTGTTATGGTTCTATTTCAGAAAGAAGAGATATAATCCCGGTGTACTTTCGATGATTTACCTGATAATGTATGCTTTGATAAGAAGTTTTGTAAGCTTTTTCAGAGTGGAAGATCTGTCGTTTTTCGGAATTATAAGAGCACCGCATCTGATAAGTATAATAATGTTAATTTTGGCACTGACAGGAATAAAGTTTTTTAATAAAAATAATGCTAAAAAGGATACACCTAAAAAATAGGAGAGATAACTATGAAAAAGCAACTGGATAAAGTTTCAGAATTTCACAGAACATTTAAGCTGGGTATGGAAAAACATCCTGTTTCAAAGCTGGAAAACGATAAGGCCAAATTAAGATATGAACTGATGAAAGAAGAAAACGACGAGTATATAGAAGCTGTGGAAAATAATGATATTATAGAAGTGGCTGATGCTCTCGGTGATATGCTTTATATATTATGCGGTACAATTATAGAACACGGTATGACAGGACTTATAGAGGAAGTATTTGACGAGATTCACAAAAGTAACATGTCGAAACTGGGAGAAGACGGAAAGCCTGTATACAGAGAAGACGGAAAAGTGATAAAAGGGCCTAATTATTTTAAGCCTGATATTGCTAAGATAATTAAATAATAAATGTAGAAAAACCGGCAGTTAGAGCCGGTTTTTATCTTTATATTTTATTCCGTAATTATAAGCATATCGTTTTCATCAAAGAGCCATGAATCAGCATAGGCAACTTCCCAGTAATAACCATCCAGATCGGTGAAATATCCTCCGTAACCGCCCCAGAATGTGTCTGCTGCTTTTTTTACCACTTTTCCGCCGAGATTTTCTATTTTATTCAGGATTTCATCTACTTCTCCTTTGTTTTTGGCATTATAAGCAAGGGTAATTCCGGGAAAAGCGGAACCTTTCTCTTTCAGGTCAGGAACATTTACATCTTCTGCCAATCCTGATAGAGGATATAATGCGAGTTTTGTTCCTCCGTTATTGAAAAAAACAATGGCGGGATTTTCTTCTCTGACAGGAGTTTCAAAACCAAGACCGTCTCTGTAGAATTCAAGAGATTTTGATACATTTTCTACGCCGAGGGTAATTATGTTAATTCTGTTCATAAATACACATCCTTTCAAAATTTGGACTTTTTTCGTAGATTGTTTATTCTATAATATAACATAAAAAAATATATGTAAAGTAATAAAATAATATTTAATTTATTAATCAAAAGATTGATTTTCAGAAGTTTGACAACAATTTGTTAAATAAATCAAAATTAGATTTTTTTTGCTTTAGATATAAAATTATAATTATTGAAATATTTTGTTTGCATTTGAAGAAAACAAGTGTTATATTACAGGAGTATTTTTAAAATTGTTAAGGAGAAAAAATGAAAAAGATTTTTTGGTTTGTACTGCTATAACAGTGAATTCTGCGAGTATTGATTACTTAATGAATAATTCAGCAGCGTATCTCGGGAATCCGTCGCAGGCAGGAATTATTTCAGTAGACGGGGCTTTTTATAACCCGGCAGGACTCACACAGCTTGAAGATGGGACATATATTAATATAAACGGACTTTTTTCCGGTGTAGAAGAGTCAATGAATTTGTCAGATAAAAAATTTGATGCTAAAGATTATCCAATGGCACCAAGTTTTAATCTTGTGTATAAAAAGGATAAAAGTGCATTTTACTTAAATACCAGTGTAATTGCAGGCGGGCCACACCTGAATTTTAAGAGCGGGGTAGCCGGGCTGGAGCTTGCTGCACAAGCATTTAATAAACTTGATCCTTTAGCGGGAACAGTGAGAGCTTTGAATGCAGAGCTGAAGAACGGGGATTTTGAGGGAGAAAACAGATATTATCAGGGAATTATAGGAGGGACTTATCAGATAAATAATGTATTTTCAGTATCTTTAGGGGGAAAATATGTTTATTCTGTAAGAAAGCTTGAAGGAGATGCCGAGTATTCTTTTAATAAGGGAAATCCTATAGGTGCGTCAATAAACGGAAATGATCTTCATATAAAGTCTAAAAGGGAAGCAGATGGTTTCGGAGGAGTAATCGGTCTGAATATCAGGGTAAATGAAAACCTGAATATAGGTATGAAGTATGATACACCAGTAAAGCTCACTTTTGACACAAATGCCACTGAAGATAAGAAGATGTATATAGGAGCTTTGGGGAAAAATCTTGGTATTTCTGACTTTTATCCTACTTACAAAGATGGCTACAGCGGAAGAAGAGATTTACCGGGAGTTCTGTCTTTTGGTATTTCAGGAAAAGTGAATAAGTTTACTTTAATGGCAGGGTATAATCATTATTTTAATAAGGCTGCTAATATAGATAATATAGCTTATAATGACGGGAATGAGATTAACTTTGGTCTGATGTATGATATGAATGAAAAGTTTACTTGGACAGCAGGAGTTAATATTGCTGATACGGGGGCGAAAAATTCGAGCTATAATGATGTAGAGTTTGCATTGAATTCACAGTTTTACGGAACGGGAATTATTTATAAACATGATGATAAGAATGAATTTACTTTATCTGTTTCATACGTGCATTATAATTCAGAAAACGGTGAGGATGAAAATTTTATTGCCGGAACAAAGCTTGAAAAGTCTAAGGTTACTTATAAAAAAGGTGTAATGGGAATGGGAATTGGATATACACATAAATTTTAGTATTGAAAATAGTGTAAAAAATTGATATGATAATAGTGTTGCACTCGTAGCTCAATAGGATAGAGCATCTGACTTCGGATCAGAGGGTTAGGGGTTCGATTCCTCTCGAGTGCGCCACTTTTTAACACAACCCCTAAAATCAGAACTGTGTGTCAATGTTATCAGTGCCTTTGATAACTATTTTTTTATTATTAAGTTCAAAGTTTCTTTCAGTTCATCTATATAATCTGGAATGGCAACAAAAATTCTATAGGACTTAAATATTCTGATATGGATGTATTCTATGATTGTTGGACTAATAAATATAGTAAGTCAATTCTGCTTTTAATTCATTTCAATTGTTAAATATATTATTGTTGATAAATTCTGTTTTAAATATTTTTTTCTAGCAGCTCTAATGCCAAATTTTTTATTGCTCATTTTTCCATCTCCTCATTTCATGTTATAATTGTAGTGAGGTTTGTTCTGGGAGGTGGTCACTATGACTAAGTTATTAAACAAGCTTATACAAAAGTTGTGTGCATGTATCTTAATTCTGTACATGCTGATATTTTGGGAAGTAGACACAACCAGACTTGCATTAGCGTAAGCTGGCAAAATCTTGCAAAGAGAGGCGACTCTCTTTGTTTTTATTAAACCAGACAGAAAAAAGTTAGAATATCTGATTCAAATTAAAGAAATTGTATGAATGCTTGTTCCCATCCCACTTTTTTATAACAGTAAATGTAATTTAATATACTAACTCTGCTTAACTTTGTTAAACTAGAATATTTATTCTAAAATTATAAAAAAAACGTTGATTTAATTTTTAAGTTGTGATATGATATCCTTGCATATGATTTGAATGACAAATTCATATAGATAATAGTAAAGTAGGTAAATTTTTTTGAAAATAAATTTGTATAGACAAATAATTGCAGGTATTTTATGCCTTAATATATTGAGTGTTTCACAAACTGTATGGACTGATGCTGATTTTGCTACTTCTAAAGGACATACATGGGTGAATTCAGGAAATTACGAATATGGCGGAGATGTTTATATTCAAAATACTAATCCGGTAAAATTTGAATCAAATATGAATGGGAAACCTAATACCGGAGTATTAAGTATAGAGAGCGGAGGAAAGTTAACCGCAGATAGTGAAGTAATAGTAGAGCAGCTTGGACCGACTACAGGAGATGCGGTATTGATTACTGATGGCGGTAAAGCTTATTTTAACGGTGGTCTTACAGCTACTTTAAAAAATCCCAATAATAATTACTATGTAATAGCTACAATAAGAGGAAACTCTGAACTTCATGCAAAAGGAAATACTAATATTTTTTCAGAATTTGAAAAAGGTTATGGACTTTATTTAGGTGAAGGAACTACAAACAGCTTTAGTAAAGACAGTAATGGAAATGGAATTGTTAATATTTCAACAGGTGTCAGAGGGATACATTCTATAGGGAATACTGATTTTAATCAGGAAGTACATGTAAGATTAAATGCTAATGGTGCTACAGGAATTCTAACTTTAGATTCTGGTTCAGCATCACTGACAAATTTCAATGATAAAGTATATGTTACGAATAATTCAGTAAGCAATAATAGTTCTACCGCTTATGGTATTGCTGTCAACAATGTAAATGGAATATTCAATCTAAAAAATGGTGCTTTTATTAATTTTGGAGATACATATACGAATGGGAATGAAATAGGACTGTATTCAGGAAAAGGACAGCTTAATATACAGGGAGATATTACGGTTAAGACAAATTCTGGTAATATACAGGCTGCTATTTATGCAACAAATAATGGGAAAATAAATATAAGTAATTCAATTGCTGATTTGAAAGGTGATATTCTTTCAAATAATAACTCACAGATTATAATGGATGTGAAAGACGGTTCGAGGTGGGAAGGTGCTTCGCATACAGCGAATTCCGCTTCTACTAATATTAGTATGACAGGAACTACATGGCAGATGACTGATGACTCTGAAATAACTAACTTTGATTTATTAAATAACTCAACTGTTTATCTGAATTCTGAGCCGTCAACAGGAGTATTTACACCGAGAACTCTAACAATATCAGATGATTATACAGGAAGTAACGGTACAATAGTTTTCAATACGAAACTAGAAGATGATCTTTCATTAACAGATAGATTGATTGTTCAGGGAAATACTTCGGGAATTACAAAAGTACAAGTAAGAAATGCTGGTGGAACCGGTGCTGAAACTATAGAAGGTATTGAGCTGATCAGTGTAGGAGGAACATCAGACGGAATATTCGTAAAAGACGGGCGTATCGTTGCCGGTGCATATGAATATTACTTAAATCGTGGTAATGGAGATACAACAGACACTAATAACTGGTATCTGACAAGTAAAATTCCTCAGGTAATTATAACACCGCCTGTTGATCCAACTGATCCTACAGTTCCTGTAGATACAGTAGAACCTATAGTTCCCACTGAACCACAAGTGATTCCTCCATATGTAGAACTACCAGATAAAAAACCTGTGGCAGGAACCTTTGAATCAATATTCCGTCCTGAATCAGGAAGCTATATTGCTAATAACGCTGTAGTGAATTCATTATTTTTACAGAGACTCCATGATCGTCTTGGGGATACACAGTATACAGATTCATCAGCAAATGGAGATAATGCCGTAAGTATATGGGTACGTAGTGCAGGAGGTTATAATACATTTAAAGATACTTCGGGACAATTGAAAACTACAGGGAAAAGCCATGTGGTACAGACAGGCGGAGATATCGCCCAGTGGACTACAGATGGTACAGACCGTTTTCATATTGGAATTATGGGCGGATATGGAATTAACCATAATAAAACAAGTTCAAATATAACAAACTATGGTTCTAAAGGTAAAGTAGAAGGTTATAATATTGGATTATACGGAACGTGGTATTCAAATAAAGAAGACAGATCAGGATTTTACGCTGACAGTTGGTTGATATACAACTGGTTTAATAATGAAGTTCAAGGAGATGAGCTTGCTAAGGAAACATATAATTCTAATGGAATCACAGCTTCTGTAGAAAGCGGATATACTTTTGAAATAGATAACAATTCAAATGGAAAAGCATTTTTTATACAGCCTAAAATTCAGGCTACATATATGGGAGTTAAAACAGATAATCACACAGAATCCAACGGAACTGTAGTTGAATTAAACGGAGACGGTAATATTCAAACACGGCTTGGTATGAGATTCTATACTGGTAATTCTAATTTTATAAACAGAGATGAAAAAAGAGAATTTCAGCCGTTTATTGAAGCTAATTGGATTCACAATACAAAAGAATTTGGAGTAATTATGGATGGTATAGAAAATAAACAGGCCAATGCAAAAGATTTAGGAGAAGTTAAAGTGGGAACAGAAATAAAATTAAACCATAAATTTGACTTGTGGGGGAATATTTCATACCAATGGAATATGAATGGAAATAGTTACAATGATACACAGATGACTGTGGGATTAAAGTATAAACTGTAGCATTTAAGGCTAAACAAAAAAATCCAGAAGTATTGATAATACTCTAACTGGATTTTTTTGAGTCTGTAGGCAAAAGTCTGTAAAATAAAAAAGCTTTCTATGATAAAATTGAAATATCATAGAAGGCGATTTTTTTATTTGAAAAATACTTCAAGATGCATTTTGTTTTCAAAATTCTATCGATCTTTTTTGTCCTTTAACTATTCCATTATTTCGATTATACGAATTTATCTTTTGCAATATCAAGGAGACCTCTACTTTTTTGCATTGAATAGATTCCACTAATCTTAATACTCTCTATTTCAAAAGTTTCAAATATATAACTGTTATTGTTCAATATTTTTTATTCCGGGTCTAAAATTAATTCGTATAATAGAAAATCCGTTGTGCCTGTGTTTTCGTAAAAAAGTTGCATTGTATCAATAAAAACAAAACCAATTTTTGTATAAAGTTTTTGTGCAGGCAGATTAGAAGCCAGAACATCTAATCGGATAGCTTTTATTTGAGACTCTTTACTCTTTTTTATAACATATGCCAACATTTTACTGGCGATACCTTGATTTTGAAAATGAGGAGAAACTCCAAAAGCATGTATAATAAATATTTCGTTTTTTGCCCCTGTAGTTTTCCATTTCACTTTTTCATATCCTGTAGTTGATTCATGATTAATAATCATAACACCGGCAATGTTATTGTCAATTTCAGCAATGATTATTTCGTTATTTGTGATTGAATCATAAATAAACTTTTGACTGGGATAGACATTTTTTATCCATCCGCAATTAAATTTTGAGTTTTGCATACCATCAATCAAATCATGATAAAATTTCACAACTTCATCATATTTATCGTATTTAGCTACATTGATAACCATTAACACTCCTTTAAAAAAACTTGATATATATTTTTACTTGAGTAATTATAACATATTATTATTTAAAACATACCATTTTTAAAAAAATAGCTGTTGGTATTACACTAAAAATTTGGACAAAATCAGCTTGCTGCCGTATCATAAAAAAATACCCCAGATAATTTAGTTTAGCAAATATCTGGAGGTTTTTTCACACTACCCGGCAAATTTAAAAAAACTATCTAAGTTTTGTTGCCGTTCCATGTAAGATTTTCCTGACAGGAATATTCCTGTTACTCTTGTTCTTCTTATCTCTTTATTTAATCTTTCCAGTATGTGAGCTGAACTTATTTCAAAAGTTACTTCTTATAGTTATTATCATCGCTCATTAATTCAGAAAAGGTTTTAAAAAAGGTCTCAATACTTTTATTAGCTCTGAGAGCAGCAGCATCCAAAGTAAAACCTTCATCAATAAACTCTTTTATCAACAATATTTTTTTTATATTAAGATAATTATACTTTCTTGTTTCTCCATCAGAGCCTTGTTCTGAATTGATAATACCTTTTTCTTCCCAATAACGTAGTTTTCTTGTGGGTACTCCTGTAATTTCTGAAACTTCCCCTATTCCTACAATAAGCTTTCTTAGTAATTTAGAATCAATAAGAGTTTCGATTCCTTGTTTTTCATCTTCCATAAAATAATCTCCTTTATTATTTAAATTTATAACATCTTCTGACATAATTCTACAATAAAAGAAAAAAAATTACAAATATTTCTTGATGTTTTTTGTAAATAAATTACAATATTTTTATATTTGATATGAAAAAAAGAAGTTAATTTGCGAAAAATTAATAAATAAACTAATGATCATAAGTTACCGGGCGGAAAGAGTACACATGTAAAAAAACGGATTTCCCAGATCCGGAAGCACCTGCAGCTTTTATCAATCTCATTGAGATACCGGCAAAGGGTATTCATATTGGAAGTAGTAAATACCAAGCCAAGAGCCGAGGCTTTATATGAAAAATTAGGATTTCAAGTAAAGAAGAAAATATATTTTGGTTTTTTAACACACAATTCAGGTTTCACTTCTGTTGAATATATGTTTAAAGAAATATGATTATATAAAAAATATAAATTGAAATAGTTGAAGCTAATTTCAACAGAATAATACAAGGTTATCTCAAAGAATATGTGTTATCCGGATTAAACTGAAAAAACAAGTCAGTAGTTATAACAAAATATTAATTGAGCAGCCTTAATTTTATTTTCTATATTGAGATGAAAAGTTTCCCCTTCCCTTATCCTCAGCATTTACTATAAACCAATTCCGCGAACTGCCCGTATTGTTTCACTTCGTCAAGGTAAAACCGTTTTAACACCTCTTTTTGTGTAAATAAAGGAATCCCGCCACCTAAAAGTACCGGGGCAATCTGTATAATCAGCGTATCAACCATATCATTATCCAGTAATGGGGCTAATATTTGTGTTCCGCCTATGATCCATACATTTTGGGAGTCACTAATATTTTTTACGATTTCTGTGATATTACCTGAAATAGGAATAAAGCCGCTAACAGGTAATTCTTCTGTATGAGTAAAAACGTAATTTTTAGTTTTCTGATAAACCAGATGCGGGTCTTTCATATTTGATATTTCATTAAATGTCTTTTTTCCCATAATAGTAACATCCATTTTCTCATAAAAACTATCATAACCTGTTTCTTCAATTGTTCCTGTTTGATAAAGCCAGTCTAAATTATGGTTTTTATCAGCGAGATACCCATCTAGTGTAATACAGCCATAAAAATATATGCTCATATAATCTTCACCATTTCTTTCTTTGCTCATAATTTATATGCAAATATTATAAAATATTGATATTGAGGTAGTCAAGTGATATTATCTTTCGAATTAAGACAAGCAGCAATAAATAAACAAAACTGTTTTCTTTAAAACTTAGAAAAAGTACATGGAAACAGCCAAGCGGATAAAAAATTACCATAGGGAAATCAATGAAATTATTGTGCACAGGAGTTTTTTGTTTTTTTATTACAATAAACTGATAGAAAATGTATATGTGATGAATTACCTTTATTATCTGTACTTTTAATAATAGTTTTTCTTTACAGATAAAAATATAACTGATATACTTAAGACATTTAATCAAGAATATCAATAAAAATCATAATATAAAATTCAGGAGGGACATAAAATGGGAATAAAAGCTATTGTTATGGATGTAGACGGAACATTAACAAATGATAGAAAAGAGATAACACAAAAAACCAAAGAAACTTTACTGAATGCTCAAAAACAAGGGATTCTGCTGATATTAGCATCGGGAAGACCAACAACAGGACTAGTCAGACTGGGGACTGAACTTGAAATGGACAAAAATAATGGTCTGTTTATTTCATATAATGGTTCAAAAGTGGTGAATTTCCAGACAGGAGAAGATTTATTTAATGAGCCTTTGAGTGTGGAAGATGCCAAGGCTGTTTTGGAACACATGAAAAAGTTCGATGTAAGACCGATGATTGATAAAGGTGAATACATGTATGTAAATGATGTTTATAACTGCATGATTAAGTTCAGGGGAGAAGATTTTAATGTTATAAAATATGAATCAAGAGGAGGAAATTACAAATTATGTGAGATAGATGATTTGGCAGCATTTGTAGATTATCCGCTGAATAAGATTCTTACAACAAGCGATCCTGAATATCTGGAGGAACATTATCGGGAAATAATGGAGCCTTTTAAGGATAAACTGAACTGCATGTTCACAGCACCGATTTATTTTGAATTTACGGCTAAAAATATAGATAAGGCGAAAGCACTGGATACTGTACTAAAACCGCTTAATATAACAGCTGATGAAGTAATCGCTTTTGGTGACGGTCATAATGATATTTCTATTGTAAAGTATGCAGGAATAGGCGTAGCAATGGAAAATGCCGTGTCTGACCTGAAAGAGATCGCAGACGAGATTACTTTATCAAATGAACAGGACGGAATTGCCAAGTCTTTGAAAAAACATATTCTCGGTTTGTAGTTAATCTGAGAGAATAAAGCTGCAGGCAAAATGTCTTTCTAAATGACCAGAACATATGATTGAACATATCTTTATGGTATAATAAAGAATTCCGATAAAAACAATATAAAAATAAATTTATTTAAATCTTTCTGATCACTTCAGGAAGATTTTTTTGTAAATTATGGAAATAAAGTTAAAATTATTATATATAATATTATTTTATAGAATAATAATTATTTATAATTTATTTTTATGAGTAAAAAATGCTAAGATTATATTAGAGCTTTTAACAGGAGGATACAATAATGAAAAAAAATTGGAAGGGAATATTATTAACAGCTGCGGTAGCTTTAGCAGCAGAGATAATAGGGAAAAAATTTGAAATAATCGGCGGTCCGATTGTAGGTATAATTCTAGGAATAATAATAAATAATTATTTTTCAATATCTAATGACTTTGTTCCCGGAATAAAATTTACAAGTAAGTATATTCTGCAATTATCTGTTGTTATTCTGGGATTCACGCTAAATCTGAACAGTGTAAGGGAGGTAGGACTCAGTTCCTTTCAGGTAACAATCTGGACTGTTTTAATTACACTGGCAGCGGCTCATTTTCTGGGGAAAGTTTTATCAATCCATAAAGATCTGGCGACCCTTATAGGGGTAGGGACTTCTATATGCGGCGGTTCGGCAATTGCTGCTGTTTCATCTGTTATAGAACCCGAAGAACATGATCTTGCTTATGCTATGAGTACCATATTTCTGTTTAATGTCATTGCTGCGATATTATTTCCTGTTTTTGGACACTTAATGAATATGACAGACAATACTTTCGGATTGTGGGCAGGAACAGCTATAAATGATACTTCTTCTGTGGTAGCAGCGGGATATACTTTTTCCCGGGAAGCAGGAAACTACGCAACAATTGTTAAATTGTCACGTTCAATCCTGATACTGCCGATATCACTTGGATATGCGGCTGTTAAATTATTCAAAAGCAAAAAAGAGAATAATCTTCAAAATAAAAAAATAAGATTTCACAATATTTTTCCTTGGTTTATTTTATTTTTCTTATTAGCTTCTTTTGTAGAAACTACTGTAAATTTTTCTCCTGATACTAAACATATATTTTCTGAAACTGCTAAATTTTTGATAATAATGGCTTTGAGCGGGATAGGTCTTTCGACTAATTTCAAAAAGATGTTTAGCTCAGGATTTAAACCGATATTTTTAGGATTTATTTTGTGGGTACTAATGTAGTGCTATAGTAAAGTAGGAACACCAAAATCTAAACAATGATATAATAAAAAAAGAAAGAGGTGTTTTGAAAT
>NZ_JAMZGM010000033.1 GCF_024158605.1 Sebaldella sp. S0638
TTTTCATTAAAAAAACCTCCTGATTTTATTTTATCATAGTGGGTATTTTTTATTTACAGACTTCTTCTCACAGGCTCGCCGTGCCGGATGTCCTTATGACAATGCAGTTATTGAAAGATTCTATAATACATTTAAAAATGAGTTTTTTAATTTATATTCTTTTAATGATTATGAAGTATTGGATAAGAAAACTTATGAATTTATATATATTAAATACAATTATTTAAGACCTCATTCTTATAATAACGGGATACCTCCTGCTTTAGGTAAGCGGTCTGCTTAATTTACTATCACATACTGTAGCAATTTTACTTGACCACTACAGATTTAATTGAAATACTAATGTTAAAAGGCTTAATTCATGAATTTCAAACCTTTCAATTTCTATGTTTAATTTCACTAATTCTTCTGATTTTTCTAAAATTGATGGTGTTATAAATTCAGCCATGTCTTCTAAACTATTATATTTATTATAAATACTTAATTTTTCATCTTTACTTTTATACAAATTTTTTGTAATTTCACTCTCATTTTTGCACTTTTGAATAAATGTCTTTTCTGTTTGTTCAGAATGTGCACATATTATAAGACTACTTGTTGAGGTTTCAGTTAAAAATTTTTTTATCACCTCAGAACTTGTATAAAAAGTTCCGCATATAATCTTTAATGGCACTGTTTTTCTACTATTTATTAATACTATATTATTGGTTGAGCCTGCAATTCCTGAATTCCCTGTTGAAAGTTCATCTATAGAAACTTCCCATTCTCTTATCTCATTTGTAGAAAATGTATTGCTTTTACATTGAACTACAGCCATAACTGCTTCAATAGGAATAAATTTAATATTTTTATTTTTTAGAACATATGGGATATATTGTTCATCAAAAATCACTAAGTCTGTTTCTCTTGAAACCTTTCCACTTGAATCTATTAAAAAAGCTCCCTGCTCTATTTTAAACTTCTTAGGAATTATATTTTCAAACATTTCTTTCCACACTTTTTCCCTAAAAGTCCCAGCAGTTAAGTGATGGTTATTAACAGTTATAAATAACTCTTCTACTATTGATTTCTCCATTTTTCTATAATTATTTCTAATTTCTCTTATTATATTTTCATTCATATATTCTTTACACCCTTTCTTTATAAACAAAAAATAAGCCAATCCACAAATAAAAATTTTAATTCTTATGCACAATTAAATTAATTTGTAGATGGCTCAAAATTAGATTCACCATATATTCATATGAGAATCAGACTTATGTTCTTTATAAATATTTAAGATTTTTTGGATAAATAAATTACACAATATCCACCATAGAGAACCCAAGACTTTTCTTACTGCCTGCACCGCTCTGGTACACTTCATTAAGAATGTACTGTTCTCCTTCCATCTCGAAACTTCCTATCGAAGAGGCCATTTTTATTCCGTAAGAAGTCACAATTATTTTTTTCATATCCAGCTTTTTAATGGATAAAGTATCCAAGTCCTTTTCAATATTTTCAGAAAATTTATCTTTTAGCTGATTATACAAATTTCTTTTCAGAAATTTTTCAAAGTTCAGATCATTGCACGAATAATACCAGTCCTTTCCGCTTTCGGGATGGTGGTCACGAACAATGAGCGGTGACTGGGTACGGAAAACTACCCTGTTAGAAGATATTTTTCTTTCTTTCTGTATTACTATTCTTGTTATTTTTATGCTATTTAATGTTGAAAATCTTATTTCTTGATACAGGTTTTTGACAAATGCGTTATAAAAATCAATTCCTATAACATTGTCGGAAGTGGAAAAATTAATGATGATTCTTTTGTTAGGTATTTCTATTGTCTCTTTTTTGATAATAGGGTTCTGGAAATAGTTAGAAAAAGTAAATTCCTTCTGTATGGGGTCTCTCATGTGGTAGTACTTATTAAATACATCTTCATCATAGTTTGTTAAACATCTTTTAAACATAGATACTATTTTTCTACGGTAATCTAATGGTATTTCATTTTCTTTCAATTCACAATGTAACGATAATCTCAATTTTTTCCTCCTTTACTGTACTGTATTTTAATTTATTAACTTAACTAATTATAACCTATTTTCTTATTTTTTCAAATATTTTTTATTTTACAATTTTAGTAATTAATAAACTATCTAAGCAATCATATTTTTATGTATTATTTACATTGATATAATTATAATATATGTTGTTCTAATTAATTTTTTCACTTTCAATATTTGTCATAAATTTAGGTAATTTTGCTTGTTATAAATATTACAATTTTATTTATCACATAATTCTGTCTACCTCCAATAAGGCAAAAAAGTCCGGAGATCGACAATCCTTTATCATTTAAGGTTTTCATTATATTTTCACCCCAAACATGACAGTCTAATGTCATGTTTTAGCACACAAAAAAAATAGGTCGACAGAAACGTTTATTTAAGGTATAACAAATAGTGGATTTCTCTCCACAAAGGATTTAATATAACTATCTTAGAATGTAAAGTTTTCTCTCCTGTGATTTAAATTTATGCTCTAAATGATTTAATATAACTATCTTAGAATGTAATTTTATCTACATAAGCATCTATTCCGCCAGTTTCATTTGATTTAACACAACCATCCTAAAATAAACTTAACCTCATCCCCCCTCCCAAAAATTCCCAAAACAAAAAAAGACACCTACAAAAAAGTGTCTCTTATCTATTAATACAACTAAAAAAACAAACTACCCCTGATTATCTTTTCTTTCACTTTCGATCTTCTGAATCTGCTCTTTTAAACGTGCCAGTTTTTCATCATCCATAGAATCGAAATTCATATCTTCGAATTCATCCTGCTTTGCTTCAGCTTCCTGATCAGCAGCTTTCAGTTTTTCAATAATATTTTTCCCTTGCTCCACAGTAATTTCACCTTTTTTCGCAAGCTCGTCTATTATCTCTTTCCCTTGTTCAGCAGTAATTTTCCCTACTTCCTGAAGCTCAGAAATACTATCACTGATCTTTTCAGCTGTCATAGCCAAAGCACCAACACCCGCCAAGATGAGATTTTTAAAAATATCTTTTCCGTTATTATCTGCCATACAAAATTCCTCCTTTATTTTTTCTGGTTTTAATGACTATATTTTATCATATTCATACACCAATTACGAGTAATTACTCTATTATTTTTTTATCTTTTTTACTTCATAAAAATTAGTCTTCCCATAAATGCGAAAACATGTTCTCATCCTCAATATAACACTCAATAGTGCTATCAACCAAAGCACTGTCGAAAAACCTCAGTCTCTTGAAGTCCAAAAAATCAATATCAAATTCAGATAAAACACTAAACAGCTCAGAATTCTCCTCATTCCTGTCAACGAAAACCCTTTTTATCCTCGTACTTTTATCCTCAAGCACGTGATCATAATCAAGCCCCCACTCACTATCGGTATATATTTCCTTATGCTTTATATACCTTATCTCGTAAGAAACCACAGGAAGAAGATTATTCTTATACTTCTGCTCTTCTTCTTTCTCCACAGGAAAAATCAAAACATAAGCCTTCATCCCGTCCTCTGTATTATTTACCTGAAATCCCACTTTCACTTTTTTTCTGTGCAGATACTCCAGCAATGATTCCGGCAATTCCATAATCGTTCCCTCTTTCCAAAAAAATATTTTAATCTTATCTAATTCCTACTTCCGGCTAAAATCCATAATATTCCCATTGATCATAGTCCACACTACGTTAAAATCCTTATCAAGCAGTACCAAATCCGCATCATAACCATTCTTTATCTGCCCTTTACCAGATATCCCCAAAATTTCTGCCGGCGTCTTAGAAGCCATTTTTATTGCATCATGAAGCGTAACTCCCATTTCCACAGACAGCTTCAAAGCCTTATTCATTGTCACGGTACTCGAAGCCAGCGTCCCGTCTGCAAGCCTTGCCACCCCGTTTTCCACCTTTACATGATGACCGCCGAACATATATTCACCGTCTCCTGCATTCATCGCCTGTAAAGCATCTGTGATAAGAACCATTTTATCTGCTCCTTTTATATTATACATGAGCCTGACTATGGCAGGATGTAAATGTATACCGTCAATTATAGCCTGTAAACTAACTTTTTCTTCTTCAAATGCTGCAACTATAAGTCCCGGATCTCTATGATGAATCTGCGGCATAGCATTAAAACAATGCGTAATATGCTCTGCGCCCAATTCAAAGGCATGTTTCGCTTCTTCATAAGTCGCACCTGAATGCGCTATAGAAACTATAATACCTTTTTTTCTCAGATATTCCACCAATTCAAAACCTCCGGGAAGTTCAGGGGCAATAGTAATCATTTTTACAAGTGAACCTGCCTTGCTTAGAATAAGTTCCATTTCCTTAATATCAGGATGTCTCAGATACTTTTCATTCTGCATTCCTTTTTTTTCAGGATTTAGATAAGGCCCTTCAAGATGAATTCCCGCAATCAAGGCTCCTCTCTCTTCCCCAACTGTTTTTTGTACACATTCTATCATTTTCAGTAAATCCTCTATGGAAGAACTCACTGAAGTTACCAAAAAAGAAGTACACCCTGTCTTTGCACATTCTTCAGACACGACCTGTATGCTTTCTTCCGTCCCGTCCATCATATCATGATTATTAGCCCCGTGAATATGCACATCTATCATTCCAGGAATCAGCAGATTATTATCAGCATCTATTATTTCTGTATCATTTATACCATCTGTTATTTTTTCACGACTTACACCTGTTATCTTCCCGTTTTCTATAATTATATTCACGCTGACTATTTCATTATCCAGTGAAATTGCAGCATTTTTTATCAGTTTTTTCATTTTTCCTCCCTTATTAAAAATACCATATATATCAAAATAATTAAATCACTCAAAAAATTATATTTCAGCAGAAATTTGTTATAAGAAAAACACTTTTTACTGAAAATCTCCATGCAAAAAGTGTTCTTTTTTATGTTATTATAATAAATTAATTCCGTTTTCCTTACATATTTTTTCTGTTTCTTCACTCCAGATAGAAGCCTGAACCTCTCCCACGTGAGCCTTTCTCAAAAAATACATACATATTCTCGACTGCCCAATTCCTCCGCCTATAGTAAGAGGAAGTATGTTCTCCTTTACCATCTGATGATACTGCATCTCTAATCTGTCCAATGCATTTGAAATATGAAGCTGTCTTTCAAGAGATTCACTGTCTACTCTTATTCCCATTGATGAAAGTTCTATCGCACAATTCAAAAGCGGATTCCAGAATATTATATCCCCGTTCAGATTCCAGTCATCATAATCAGGAGCTCTTCCGTCATGCTTTTCCCCTGATTTTAGTACACCTCCGATTTTCTTTAGGAATATTGCCCCGTATTCTTTCGCAGCGGCATCTTCCCTCTCTTTTGCATTAAGACCCGGATATTTATCTTCAAGTTCCTGTGTAGTTATGAATGTTATTTTCTCTGGAAGCCATTTTTCACCAAGTTCAGGATATTCTCCCAAAGTAAAAGCCTCCACAGACTTAAATACATCAAATAATTTTTTTACAATTACTTCAAGAAAATCTTCTGTTCTGTCCTCTTTAGCAATAACTCTTTCCCAGTCCCATTGATCCACATATATAGAATGCAGATTTGAAGTTTCTTCTTCACGACGGATCGCATTCATGTCAGTATAAAGACCCTCTCCGTTTTGAAAATCATATCTGTATAAAGCCATTCTTTTCCATTTGGCAAGTGAATGTACTATCTCTACACTAAGGTCTGTGATATTCGGTGCTGTAAAGCTCACCGGATGTTCATGCCCGCTCAGATTATCGTTTAATCCTGTATTTCTTATTACAAACAGCGGAGCTGAAACTCTTGTTATATTCAGCTTTTCACTTAATTCATCCTCAAATCTGTCTTTGAGCTTTTTTATTGCTACTTCAGTTTCCCTTATATTTAAAGGCGTTTTATAATTTTCTGGTACTATAACTTTCATTAATTTTTATCCTCCTGATATTATTTGAATTTTATTTTTTAAAGAAACCTTTCATTCCGCCAGAAATCAAGGAAACTGTATTACTTACTATCTTAAACGGGTTTCCGTAAAAAGCCACATATTTAGGCTTCCATTCAGGATCAAATTTATTTTTGAATTTTTTCAATCCTTCAAAGTTATAAAAATGATTTCCGTGTTTATATATAAATATTCCTGCTTTATTCCACAGATTAACCAGACCTGTATTCCTGTCCTCTATCCCTGATAAAGGAGCCATCCCGAGATTAAAATATTTATATCCGTTTTCCTTACCGTATTCCATTATTTTCATGAATAAAAAGTCCATAATTCCGTTTGGTGCTTTATCTACATCATATCTCATAAGATCTATTGATATTTCATTTTTATCCCCTGAATAAAATAAATTGGCAAAGGCATATATTTCATTGTCTTTTGTAATAACTGCGGTATCAAAATTTCTCATATATTCCTTTGTAAAATTACCCAGTGAAAAACTTTTTTCCCTTACTTTTTTTGTCTCAAGCCAGATATCCGATATTCTTTCCAGCTCATCAAGATAAGGTTCTATCTCTTCTTTTTTTATAATCTTTATTTCGTACTCTTCTTTTGTAAGCTTATTATATGTATACCTCAGAGTCTTCTTTTTATCTCCTTTAAGTGAAAAATCCCCAAGGTTTACCAGAGCCTCTTCGCCTATTTTCAGTATTGTCAGCCCTATGTCCAGATAATAATGAAGGTTTTCCTTACCTACTTCATAAAATATAATGGACTCAAGGCTGTTTTTGGTATCCAGATAATAATCCCAGATAATTTCGGAAATTTCATTTTCGTCACCTACGGGGTCCCCCATTACTATACGGGTATTCTGATACTTCCCGTACATAATAAAGGCTTTTTTATTATCGCTGAAATATATTCTTTTATCATTCAGATAGACAAGATTTGACTCAGAATCAGAAGAATCTCTCATTATTTCATCCACTGTTTCTTTAGAATCATTTAGACAGGTATATTTTTCCTGAGTTACAGGCCTTAATATTTTTATTATGGAAAATATAAAGGTGAATAACCCAATTGCAAAGATAGCTCTCAGCACCCTCGGCGCACCCTTGTGAAACTCAAACTGCCACCACAGCAGATCACTGTACGGTGTTTTATTATAGGAAAAAAGGCCGAGCCATATTGATGATATAAGTACCATTACAATTAAGACTGTCCATTCCAGATTTATTCCGTTATGGAATAAGGAACTTTTCCTGTAAAAAAACTTCTTTGACGGAATCAAAAGAATCAGTACAAGAAGTAAAACAGATGCTGTGCCGTATCCTGCACCTTTGAATAACAGGGAAAAAATCCCCAGAATCAGAGTACATATAGAAATCCTGTATGCGAGGTTTATACGGTTTTTAATAGCATAACTAAGCAGTATAAGAACTATTCCCACTATACTTCCCAAAAAGTGTGATATCTCTAATACACCTAAAGGAATAATTTTTTCCAGAAAAGTTATTCTGCTGATCGCAGGCGGTATAGACCCTGATACTAAAAGTATTATCCCGCTGGTAAAACAAAACGCCGCAAGAAGCACTGGAACGAGAAATTCATATGTTCTTGCTATCTTCTCAGTTTTTGAAGTAAACTCCATTATTATGTATGTTATTATTGCGCCGATTAAAGGTACAAGATAATATACAACCCTGTACAGGAAAATTGCCGCCAATATTCCGTTGCTGCTTCCCAGAAGATTTATGAATACAAATTCAAATGTTCCTATTCCTCCGGGCAGATTACTAACCACACCTGCAAACTGTGCCAGGCAGAAAATACCTAAAAACAAGAAAAAATCAGGCTTTTCAGGTAAAAACAAATACAGCACAAGACCTGCCACAGCCCAGTCGGTAAATCCCACTATAATCTGCTTTAATACTATACTTCTCTTTATACTCAGCTTTTTTATATCGGGTATTTTCCAGCAGTAGACCACTAGCAGAAGAATCAGCGGAACCGCATATATTTTCATGCTGACAGATGCTGAAACAGCAGCAGCCGTTTACCAGTCCCACCCAGAATGAAACCATTGTAAATAAAGATATTTTTATTATTTTTCCTTCTGGTATTTTTAATGCTCCGTACAGCCTAAGCCTGATTGCCGAAGATGAAATCCCCGAAAAACCAAGACTATTACCAAATGCAAAGGCTGTAAATGAAACCGGAATCACTTTCCTGAACGGAAGCTTTTCATCTTCATTACGTAAAGCCAGCAAATCATAAAAAGTCAGTATAAAATAATTCAGTCCTGCTATAAAAAGTCCCAAAAGAATAACTGACATGCTGTACTCATTTACCACTTCTATAATATGCCTGATATTATAATTTTTCAGCTCTTTGTATAGTAAAAAGAGAATTAGTATAAAGAACAGCAGCTTTAGTATTAAAATAATCTTCTTTTTCATTATTGCCCCTTTTATCTCCCTAATACTCCGGGCAGACAGTATTTTTATTATAAAATAGCTGGTTACCAGATATTAAGGTAATTTTTTCAATTCCACCGTTACTTCTTCCACGTGATTCTTTACTCTCACATTTCTCCATTCTTTCACTATATTCTGATCTTTGTCTATCAGAAATGTACTCCTTACTATTCCCATATACTCTTTTCCGTAATTTTTCTTTAACTGCCACACTCCGTACATTTCACATACTTTATGATCAGGATCGCTTAATAATAGAAACGGAAGATCATTTTTCTCTATAAATTTTTCATGGCTGTTTATAGAATCCAGACTTATCCCCAGTATTTCTGCATTTCCTTCTTTTATCTCATTGGAATTATCCCTGAAATCACAGGCTTCTGTGGTACATCCCGGAGTAGAATCTTTGGGATAAAAGTATAATATTACTGCTTTGCCTTTATAGTCACTCAGACTTACATTCTTACCATTGCTCGCCTGAAGTGTGAAATCTTTTGCTTTCATAGTAAGCCTCCTTATTTAATTAATCATACATATAAATTTTTAGTGCTATTGCTTCATCAGTGGGTATCGCAAGAGCATAGAGCTTCTTTCCCGAATCCACAAGCCTCGCAAGGACTTCGCTGTGTTCTTTGGGTACATAACCTACTTTTTCTTTTCTTTCATTATATGCAGCCACCATATTTATATATGTCCCGGAAAATTCCCTGAACAGATCAAGTGTAGTAATATTCTTGATTTTCCAGTTAAAATTTCTTATATATTTAGTTCCGTCCAGATATGTATCCAGAAGAAATACTCTCTTTGTACTTTTCATATATTTATCCATAAGCAGCTTTGAATATTCAAATATCATATTCTTTCCTACTTCTATCTTCTCTTTTCTTCCGTTTCTCTGCAAAAGAAGAAGACTATTCCCGAATCTGAATTCAGTAACAGTATAATTTCCCTGTTTTTTCAACAGTTCAAAATGCTCCATCAGTTCTTCAAACATCATTATTTCTTTCTGCAAAATCTGAAAACAGCCTCTTTGTATTTCTATAGACTCATTTTCGATAAATGAATAATAAAACCTACCATCAGAAAAAATTTCTATCTCATAACTTCCTCCATAAAATAACCCTTCAAACTCCAGCTTTATTCCTTCAAATCTGTTAGACATCATATTTTTTCCTCCTAAATACTTTAGCTTGACCAGTCTGACGTTTATGAAACAACGCTTTCAAAAAAAATTTTCAAAATACAGACTATTTTTCATTTATTGTTCTATACTACTTATAATTATAATAACATTAGACTTCCCCTAAATGCAACAGGATTTATTTATAATACCTTTACATGAGAATCAAGGCTGTAAATAACATCCTTTCTTTCCACAATTATCTGTATTCTTTCAGATAATTCCTTATCTTTTTTTATTTTTTTTATCAGTCTCATAGCAGGATTTATTGCTACAGGAAATTTCACATTTTTAAACATTGTCAGATCACCTGTGGTATCTCCGTATGCATAAGATTTTGCGAAATCTATATTATATTTCTCACAAAAATAATTAATGGCTTTTTTCTTACTTTTTGCATCCCACATAGGAATTACCTCCCCGGTAAATATATTGTTTTCATCCACAATATACTGTGATGACATAAAATCATCCACTTCATACTTTTGTGCCATTTTTCCTACAAGAAAATCCGGACTTCCTGATATTATAATTATTTTATGTTTTTTTTCTTTGTGCTCTTTTAATTTTTGCCTTGTATACCTGTAAACCCTTTCCCATTTCAAATCAATTACTCTTTTGGCAAGGAACTCTACATCAGTTTTATTCAAATTTTTTAATGCATCTACATAAGTTTCTACTAATTCCAGCAAATAGTCGTCATAGTTCCCATTCCTTTTTTCCCAGTGTTCAAACTTCTGCTTTACACGGCCGGTCCATGAAGACATATTAATAAATTCATATTTTACGAGCATCTTAAAATGTTCTATTAAAAGTGAATCTCTGTAAATTGTACCATCTATATCAAAAAATGCACCTATATTTTTTTTCATAATATTCACCTCTTTTATATAGTATCTTAAAATGACTATTTTTTCAAGAGAATATACCATCTTTTTAAAACTTAAATTAACATACAATAAAATGTTCCAGCCTTGTAAATTATTTATAGAAAAGTTATAATTAAATTACAAAGAAACATTATATTCAAATGACCAGTTTTATACAAACTGCTGTTACTGCCTTTCACATACCGTAAAATCTGTATTGACTTTTATGTACATAAGTTCTATAATTCGAGATTATTAAAACAAAATACATATTCTCTAAAGGAGGGAATTCAAAAATGGATATTTATTATCCTATAGTTACATTTATTATTTTTATTATTCTCTGCATTCCCGGAGGAAAATATCTTTCAACGGTTATTTCTTATGAAAAGAATCCGTTTGACAGAATATTTGCTCCGCTGGACAATCTTATTTACAAAGTCATCGGCATAGAAAAGGAGGATATGAACTGGAAGGAATACAGCAAAGCTATTTTGTTTACTAATTTCTTTGCATTTTTCATTACATTTCTTGTATTCAGATTTCAGGGACTTTTCCATGGTAATGCTGTCTTTGGTTCTGCACTCTCATTTAACTCCGCAGTGAGTTTTGTGACGAATACAAACCTGCAGGACTACAGCGGCGAAGATGCCGGCTTAATAACTACAATGATAATTATATTTCAAATGTTTTTTTCCGCAGCAACAGGTTTTGCCGCAGCATCTGCTTTTATACGCGGACTTGCCAAAGAAAAAGGGCTTGGCAATTTTTTTATGGATATTACGCGGATAATTACAAGGGTATTATTGCCGATTGCAGTAATTGTCTCTATTATTTTAATTATAAATAACGTTCCGCAGAGTTTTGCCGGAACAAAAATAATAAAAACCATTGAAGGCAATTTTCAGGCTCTGAAATTAGGTCCTGTTGCTGCTCTGGAATCTATAAAACACCTTGGTACAAACGGCGGCGGTATATTTTCTGCGAACTCTGCCCATCCGTTTGAAAACCCTAATAATTTTACTAATATTGTTGAAATGCTTTCCATGATGTTTCTGCCAGGTTCAATGGTTGTAGCATACGGTCTGCTTCTAAAAAATAAAAAACAGGGAATTGCCTTATTTGTAACAATGAGTTTTTTATTCATTGTTTCCACAGCTATTCTTATATGGGCGGAAAAATCAGGGAATTCTGCTGTTTCACATATAGGAATCCCGCAGATTTTGGGAAATATGGAAGGCAAGGAAATGAGATTCGGCACTGTAAATTCAGCATTGTTTTCTTCTGTTACTACCTCATTTACTACGGGAAGCGTTAATAATATGCATGATTCCCTCACGCCAATAGGCGGACTGATTACCATGTGGAATATGATGCTTAATGTAATATTCGGAGGTAAAGGAATCGGGCTTATAACAATACTTATTTATGCGATGCTTACTGTATTTATCAGCGGTCTTATGGTAGGAAGAACTCCGGAATTTCTTGGTAAAAAATTAGAGGCAAAAGAAATAAAAATTATTTGTTTTGCTATACTTATACATCCTTTTTTGATATTGATTCCTACTGCATTTTCTCTTATCTTTAAGAGTAATGCGGTTACTAATCCGGGATTTCACGGACTTTCACAGATACTTTACCAGTTTACTACAAGTTCTGCTAATAACGGTTCAGGCTTTGAAGGTCTTCTTGATAATACGGTTTATTGGAATATGAGTACGGGAATTGTTATGCTGGTTGGAAGATATTTATTTATTATTCTTGCATTGTGGCTGGCTGATTCACTTAGAAATAAAAGAGAAGTTCCAGAAACAGAATTTACTTTCAAAACTGATAATATTACTTTTTCGGTAGTTCTGCTGTTTATTATTCTCGTTATAGGGGCACTTACATTTTTACCCGCACTGGCACTTGGTCCGATTTCGGAATATCTCACTGTACGATAGAAAGGAGTTGTTATAAATGAGTAAACATGAAAAAAATACTAAATTATTTACTAAAGAAATTTTACAAGAAGCAGTTATCGACTCCTTCAAAAAATTAAATCCGAAATTTATGATGCAGAATCCTGTTATGTTTGTGGTGGAAATAGGTTTTGTACTTACTTTAATACTTACATTTTTTCCGCATATTTTTCCTGCTGAGGGTGATAATCCCGCATTATATAACGGTATTGTTACTATTATCCTTTTTATTACTCTGCTTTTTGCCAATTTCGCAGAAAGTATAGCTGAAGGGCGTGGGAAAGCTCAGGCTAACAGCCTTAAACAGACCAAAAAAGATATGAAAGCCAAGCTTGTGCAAAGTGACGGTACAATAAAGACAATCGATTCCACTGAGATAAAAAAAGGTGATATTGTACTGGCAGAAGCCGGAGATCTTATCCCTACAGACGGAGAAGTAACAGAAGGTCTAGCTTCTATTGATGAATCTGCCATTACAGGGGAATCTGCTCCTGTAATAAAAGAACCCGGCGGAGACTTCAGTTCTGTTACAGGTGGGACTACTGTTAAGAGCGACTGGATTAAAATAAAAATTACCGCTTCTCCCGGTGAATCATTTCTTGATAAGATGATATCCCTTGTAGAAGGGGCAGAGAGACAGAAAACACCTAATGAAATTGCCTTGAGTATACTCCTTGTGACACTTACTGCTATTTTCATTGTAGTTATAATTACGCTTTATCCCATAGCCGGATATCTGAATGTAAGTCTGTCGCCTGCTACACTGATAGCATTGCTTGTATGTCTTATACCCACCACTATCGGCGGACTTTTGTCAGCTATAGGAATAGCAGGTATGGACAGAGTCACTAAATTTAACGTTATAGCAATGTCAGGTAAGGCTGTGGAAGCCTGTGGAGATATTGACACCATAATTCTGGATAAAACAGGAACAATCACATACGGAAACAGGCTTGCAGCTGATTTTATCCCTGTTTCGGGAGTAAGTAAAGAGGAAGTTACTAAATATGCTCTTATTTCTTCTTTAAAAGATAATACGCCAGAAGGAAAGTCTACTGTGGAACTTGCTAATAAATTTAATGTAAATGCTGATATTAATGATTATAAGGATGATACTTTTGTTGAGTTTACCGCACAGACAAAAATGAGCGGAATTGATTTGAGAGACGGGACAGTGATAAGAAAAGGCTCTTCAAAGTCAATAATGGAATTTATAGAAAAAATGAACGGAAGTATTCCGGCTGATCTGAATGAAATAGTAGACGGTATTGCAAGACTCGGGGGTACACCGCTTGTTACTTCGGTAAACAATAAGATTCTAGGCGTTATCTATCTGAAAGATACTGTAAAAACAGGGCTTGTAGAAAGATTTGAACAGCTTAGAAAAATCGGAATTAAAACTGTTATGTGTACTGGGGATAATCCGCTGACTGCCGAGACTATCGCAAGGGAAGCCGGAATTGATGAATTTCTTGCTGAAGCAAAGCCTGAAGATAAAATTGATATTATAAAGAAAGAACAGGCCATGGGGAAACTCGTTGCCATGACAGGAGACGGTACAAATGATGCTCCTGCACTTGCACAGGCTGATGTAGGGCTTGCAATGAACAGCGGTACTATTTCTGCGAAAGAAGCTGCAAATATGGTAGATCTGGATTCGAACCCCACTAAGATTCTTGAAGTGGTGCAGATAGGCAAACAGCTTCTTATTACAAGGGGAGCTCTGACTACTTTTAGTATTTCCAATGATATAGCAAAGTATTTCGCTATTATTCCTGCTATGTTTACCATAGCCATACCCCAGATGGAAATACTTAATATTATGAAGCTTTCTTCACCGTCAAGCGCTATATTGTCATCACTGATATTCAATGCTGTAATTATACCGCTTTTGATTCCTATAGCGCTGAAAGGTGTGAATTATAAACCTATGAAAACAGAACTTCTGCTGTTAAAAAATCTTTCCATTTACGGACTTGGCGGAATTGTAACACCTTTTATACTGATAAAAATAATTGATATGATTATTGCTCCTGCTTTGAGAGCAATGGGAATATAGAGGTGAAAAAATGAAAATACTAAGACAGAGTTTTATGATAACATTGATATTTATAATATTATGCGGTTTTATCTATCCTGTGGTCATAAACGGAATCGCAGCCATATTTTTTAAGAATAAAGCAGAGGGAAGCCTTATTACATATAATGGTGAAGTAGTTGGAAGCCGTCTCATCGGACAGGAATTCACAAGTCCGGAATTTTTTCACGGAAGAGTATCAGCTGTGAATTACAGTACAGGTGAAGATGAGAATCTAACACCAAAATCAGGCGGAAGCAATCTTGCTGTTTCTAATCCTGCTTTAAAAGAGCGGATTCAGTCTGATCTGGAAAAATTCCTCAAAGAAAACCCTGCTGTAAAAAAAGATGAAGTTCCTGCTGAACTTCTCACGGCTTCGGGTTCGGGACTAGACCCGGATATTTCTGTGGAATCAGCTGTTATACAGGCTGACAGGGTTGCTAAAGCAAACAATCTTTCAAAAGACGAAGTTTTAAAGCTTATAAATGATTCTAAAAAAGGAAACCTGATAAATGTTCTTGAGCTTAATTTAAATCTGCTAAAAATGAAATAATAAGAATTTCTTCTGATATATTTACAGAGTTTTCTTATGAAATATAAAAATGAAAAACAGACAGTATTTGCTTATTTTACCAGAATTACTGTCTGTTTTTACTATATAAACTAATGAAGTCTGCATTCTGCCGCAGTTTCCCTTTCTCTTTTCAATGTAAAAAAATAAATCCCCATAATCACAACAAAAGCCCCAGCTTCTGCGAACGGCATAGACATCCATATGCCGAGATTCCCGAAAATTCTCGGCAGCACCATAAGAGCTGCATAAACAAATACTGTACTTCTTATTACAGCTATTACAGAAGCTGTTTTTACTTTTTGAACAGATTGAAATATTGATACTGCAAGAATATTAATCCCTGCCAAAATAAAGTTAATGGAATATATCCGCAGTCCGTACACCGTCACACTGGTAAGCTCTGTATTATTTCCCGAAAAAATCTCCACTACAGGCCGGGCAAATAACATCACTGCTGCTGTACTTACTACTCCTATAATACCTGCAAGGACAAATGACACCTTTGTATAAAATTTTAATTCCTTTTCTTTTTTTGCTCCGTAAGCTGTACTTATCAAAGGCTGTATTCCCTGAGAAATCCCCAGATAAAGTGTTAGTATTATAAGGGCTACATATCCGATTATCCCGTAAGCAGCTACTCCCTGATCTCCCAAAACTTTTATTATCACAAAGTTATGCAGATATGTCACTATTCCAAGTGAATATTCAGTTATAAAAGCAGGCATCCCCGCAGCAAATAATTTTTTGCAGTACTTTAGACTGACCGCAGCTACGCTAAAGTATAAATCTCCTTTTTTAAGAAAAAAATGCGGGAGCATAATTATTATACTGAATAAAGGACCCAAACCGGTTGCAAGTCCTGCACCTTCTATTCCCATATCAAATATAAAAATAAATACATAATCCAGTACTCCGTTTGCCAGACCTCCGAATATCATAGCCGCCATTCCCAGACCAGGTTTATTGTCATTTCTGAGAAATGTTGCCAAAGCATAACTAAAAATAAGTGCCGGTGAGAAATAAAGAAGATATTTCAGATAATTACATACCAGCTCTGTCATATTTTCATCGGCTCCCAGTATAAGTGCGAGCTTTTTTATAAAAATAATCCCGAAAATACTTATCATAACTGATACAAAAAGTAATGATACTACAGATGTATTTAATACTGTATTAGCAGTTTTCTTATTTCCTTTTCCCAGATAATAAGAGATATAAATCCCTGCCCCTACTGATAAAAGCATACTGACTGCTATCAACGCCTCTAAAAACGGCACACTTAATGTTACAGCAGCAAGAGCCTTCTCACCTACACCCTTCATTACGAAAAAACCGTCTACAATTATATAAACAGAATTCACCATTAATGCTGTAACACTTGGGATAACATATCTCAGCATGTTTTTCAAATTCTTTTTCCTTTCCATTTTTTTTACCTCCTGAAATAAAATTTTGAATAAAAAAAGAAAAGCCCGGGAGCGATATTATTAATATCCTCCTAGGCTTTTCTCCTTCCGTGTCCGGTGCTGCCACCGTGTTTTCTCTCGGACCAGACTAATTCATAATAAAATTACGGAACCCTAGAAAACTTATGTTTTTATTCAATTTATGATCATATTATACTAAATTTCCCTAAAAAAATCAAGTTTACCAAAAGATTATTGACAATAAACAAATATAGTTATAAAATTATATGTAAAGTAAAAAAATTACTAGGCAGGCTATTATGAAAAAGACTGAAATAAAGAAAAGAAAAGTTATAGAAGAAAGCGCGAAGCTTTTTTATTTTAACGGATATGTGAATACGGGACTAAAAGAAATACTGGAAGTTTGTAATATTCCAAAGGGTTCTTTTTATTATTATTTTAAAAACAAAGATGATTTACTTATCCATGTTATAGACTATCATACTAACAATATAATAAGATTTTTTGACAGAACTGTGAATGACCTTTCTATTCCAAAATTTAAGGTATTTTTTCATAATTTTTTCTCAAATGTGGAACTGAACAGTTATCACGGCGGAAGTCCTTTAGGTAATATTGCCAATGAGCTTTCAGATGTAAATGAAGACATTAGACAACACCTGCTCTTATCTTACAGAAAAATAGAAATGAAATTTTCTTTTTTCCTGTCTATGATGAAAAACATAAATCCTAATTATAAAACCCTTCAGGCGGAAGAAGTGGCAAGAGCATTAGTTTCACAGATGGAAGGTACTATGCTTAAGATAAAACTGGAAAAGAAAGAAAGTGCCATTACTGATTTTTTCTTTATATTCGATAAGCTTCTGAAAGTTAATGCAGGATAAAACAATAAATAATTAAAACCTGAAATAAAAAAAGATGCTCTCATATTCACTGATGAAAGCATCTTTTTTATCTTACTATTTATTTTGCCATGGAATAACTCTTACTTCTGCATATTTTGAATGTTCTATAATTTTATTAATAGTAGAACCCCTGAAAAGTCTTGTTACTGTACTCCGTCCGCTGTGTCCGAGAATTATCTGCGTTACTCCCATTTCCTCCACAAATTTTATTATTTCCGATGATACGCTTTTTCCTTCTCTTGAATGAATTTCTGCCCCAAGTTTCAGTGCGAGTTTTTTATTTTCATCAAGTCCTTTTATGTCTCTTTCTGACATTTTTTTGGCAAATAAGCCGGTATAATTAACATCTAGTACATAAAAAGCACATTTATATTTTCTCGCAATTCTTGCTCCGTGTCTTATTACCCTCGCAGCTTTCGGATTTGATGAAATACAGACAAGTACCCTTTCCATAGTATGCCAGTGTGCAGTAATTCCTTTTGATTTTTTATATCTGATTACATCGTCATCCACTTCTTCCGCTATCTGCCTTAGGGCTATTTCACGCAAAGCACTAAGATTTCCTTCCCTGAAGAAATTTTTCAAAGCACGTCTTGCTGTCTCCCTGTTATAAATCTCGCCCTTTTCCATTCTGATTCTCAGATTTTCCGGTGTAACGTCTACTATTTCTATATCTGCATTTTCCAAAACATTGTCAGGTACAGTTTCATTCACCTGCACATTGGTTATATCATAAATTCTGTCATTAAGACTTTCCAGATGCTGTATATTCAGTGTTGAATATACATCTATCCCTTTATCCAGTATTTCCGTGACGTCCTGATATCTTTTTTCATTTTTTGAGCCGTGTATGTTAGTATGTGCCAGTTCATCTATAAGTACAATGTCAGGATCATAATTTACCACTGCCTCTACATCTACTTCATCAAATGTCCTGTCCATATACTCTATCTTTTTTCTTGGAAGTACAGGGAGATTTTTTACCTGACTTCTTGTTTCAGGTCTGTTATGGTCTTCCAGATAACCGATTGCAATCTTTTTTCCTGTAGCGAGAAGCCTGTTTCCTTCCACAAGCATACTGTAAGTCTTCCCCACTCCCGGTGCATAACCAAGATATATTTTCAGCTTCCCCCTCATCTCCCTTTTATATATCTCCATTGCCTCTTCAGGTGTGATTCTTCTTTTTGACATAAAAATGCCTCCATTTAAAACAGCTTTTCATTTTATATACCAATATAAAAGGTCTGTAAGAGATGTATTATTTAATAATTTCCTTTATTATTCCCCCGCCGATACACTCTTCATTATCATAAAGCACCACTATCTGCCCCAGAGTTACTGATTTTTCCGGTTTATCAAATGTTACCCTGTAAGTGTCTTCATCAGTTTTTGTCACTAAGACCCCTACATCTGTCTGTCTGTATCTGAATTTCGCGGTACATTTCAGAGGAAACTCCCTTTTATTTATAAAATTAAAATTATCAGCTGTCAAAGCTTTTGAATAAAGTCTTTCATGATCTCCGCCCTGAACAACTATCAATTCGTTTCTTTCAAGATCTTTGTCAGCTACAAACCACGGTTCTCCTGATCCGTCTTTTGTATTGCCTATTCCGATTCCTTTTCTCTGACCAATTGTATAGTGCATAAGTCCTACATGATCTCCCAGAATTTTTCCTTCGGGAGTGACTATTTTTCCGGGTTTGGCAGGAAGATACCTGTTCAGAAATTCTGCAAAGTCCCGTTCTCCTATAAAACATATTCCTGTACTGTCTTTTTTCTTTGCTGTTTTCAAATTATGCTTTTCTGCGATTGCTCTTATATCCTTTTTATTATATTCGCCAATAGGAAAAATAACCTTCTCCAGCTGTTCCTGACTCAGCTGGCATAAAAAGTATGTCTGATCTTTATTATCATCAAGACCTCTCAAAAGTCTCACATTTCCGCTCTCTCTGTCAATTCTGGCATAATGTCCTGTTGCTATATAGTCAGCACCTATTTTCATTGCATAATCCAGAAAAGCTTTGAACTTAATTTCCTTATTACACATAACATCCGGATTAGGAGTTCTTCCTGCCCTGTATTCATCCAGAAAATATGTAAATACCCTGTCCCAGTATTCTTTTACAAAGTTTACCGAATAATAAGGAATATCAAGCTGTTCCGCCACGGCTATCACATCTTTGTAATCCTCATCAGCAGGACACACTCCGTTTTCATCTGTTTCATCCCAGTTTTTCATGAATACGCCTATAACTTCATATCCTTGTTCTTTTAATAATATTGCTGCCACTGAAGAGTCTACTCCCCCTGACATTCCTAAAACTACTCTCTTTTTCACATTAATCACCTAAACTATTTTAACAAATATCAGATGTATTTACAACTTTTTACTTTTCAAATTCTTTTATTTGTTGAGTTATTGAATTTTATTTCAGAATAAGATATTATAAAACTATTAGGAATATTATTTTTATACTGGGGTGAAAAATGAGAATAAAAAAACAAATTATAAATAATATAAGAAGAGAAAATCAAAATTTTTCAGCGGTGGTTGATTCCACCAAAACAGAAATAATAGTAAAATTAATAGAAGAATACGAAAAAAGTCTTATTTCCAGATCAGTGGCTAAAAGGATTTTAAATAATCTTGAAAAATTCAAAGAAATCACTTTTGACTATAAAGGTATTGAAAATATAGGTCAAGGCTTTGCTGATAAGATTTAGAGGGTTTTTCAAAATGAAAATCCCGAAGTAATCCTAAACAATATTAATACAAATAAAGAAATAGAATTCATGTTTAACAGGTCTAAAAGAAACAAATAATTCAAATTTTAACTAAAAAAACTTTCTATCCTGAGATAACTCAAATAGAAAGTTTTTTATATATTACTGAATATAATCTTTCATCTCTACACTTTTTATAGTCCCGTCTTCATTTATCAATACAAATATCGGATTAGTCGCACTGTAAAGCACCACTTTCCACTCTCCGTATCCAGACTTGAATATTGCTGTATCTTTTCTGTCTATATCCAGCCCGTATGTTCTTTTTACTTCTTTTATTCCTATCTCCACAATTTGATCTCTTGTATACATGGAAGTCTTTGGAACAGTTACTGTTGTGCATGATATAAACAGCAGCATTATTAAAAATATCAGTTTTTTCATAATTACCTCCATGGATTATTTTTACTGGTAAATATCAGCAATGTCAGCCGACATTTCCTTGTCTATACTATAATTTTGGAATATTTCGGAATTTCTTTCTCCCACCTGCTGTGTGTCAAGTACGATCTCATTCCCGTCCATATCCTCAAATTTCATAAACTCAGCCTTCGATAATTTTACTATTTTGACAAAATCTTTGAAATCTTCATAACTCTTACCGTTTACCTTTGTAATTATCGCATCATAATAATTATTATAACCAATATTTACATCATCTGAAAGCACTCTTACAAGCACTACAAGCTCTTTTTTATCCTGAAAGCCCTGTATGCTGTCTATGTCCTCGGGAAGCTTTATAGGTGAATTATTTATATAAATATCTGTAAGCGGTTCAAAAATCAATCCGCCGTATATAAAATATGTGGGTGGTTCTTCAAATGAGCTGTTTTTTATGAGATCAAAAGGAATTCTATCCTTTGTAAGCTTTACTTCCCCGGTAATTTTCTTTTTGTCCCGCATTATCTCATATCTGAGAAGCTCTCCGAAGTTTTTGCTCTGTACTACATAATTGAAATCTGTTCTTTCATTTTTCCTGAACTCCACTGTTCCGTCATATTCTATTGAGTAATTATCCAGTTTCAAAAGAACATCCCCTTTTTTCAGCATATTTTCTAAAGGTGAATTTTTCTTTATTTTTTTTATTAATATTCCCGTTGATGTATTTTCCACACCAAGCATCTTTCTATGTGACGGACTTTCAAGCTCTGACCATATAATACCAAGTTTCGGCATTCCATCATAATTTCCGTCTTTTATATCATTTAGGAAATGTTCCACTATAGGTGTAGGGATAAAATATCCTATATTATCAGCACCAAGCAGTCCCGAAAAAGCTACTCCCACGACTTTACCTTTGGAAATCACAGGACCTCCGCTGTTTCCCGGATTTATTGCCGCATCTGTCTGACCTATAAGAAATTTTTCTGTTGTCAGTGTATATTTACTATGTTCTATTCTCGATACTATTCCTTCTGTTATACTTAATTTATCGCCGCCCATGGGATAACCGTAAATCGCCACTTTATCACGATTCATCGGAATTCCTGAAAATTTCAGAGGAACAGTCCCGTTAAAAAAACCGGGTTCATCTACTTTTATCAAAGCCAGATCATATTCTTCCGATATGAATTCCACACTGGCTTTGTATTTTTTTGCTTCTCCTTCTTTTCTCACCTGAAGGAACCTGTTGCTCAATACTGCATGTGCATTGGTAATAATTCTGTTTCCATCTACTATAAAACCTGTTGAAGTAGAATTATAGTCAGAACCGTTCTGCCATGGACTTCTGAAATCATACTGCTGATGCGTGGAATATATTTTCACTATAGACGATTTTATTTTATCTGCCCCGTATGACATTTGAAGTAAAACTAAAAAGAATAACATCAAAAAACTTTTTTTCATAATAAATTACACTCCCCATAAGTTTTTTCCCGTCTTTTATAAAATCATACAATAAAATCCGGTATTTAATACCTTTGTCTTATTTCGACTCCGGATTACCCTTCCTCATTTATCAAAAATTTCTTTCCGATTCTTTTTTCAAGTATTTTCAAAAATTTTATTGAATGATTTATATTTAAGTTTAATATATACTCTTTTTTATCATTACTGATTATTTCCAATGCTCTTCCTACTCTTGATGCTGAAATACGTCCTATTGTCAGTGTGGCAGACTTTATTTCAGTCAATTTTATTCTGTGCTTCCCGTATTTCAAAATCTCTCTGTCCAGTGTTATTCTGTATGCCAGAGTTCTTCCCAGTGAAATTACCGCATATAAAATCAGAAGAATAGAAATAACCATTTTTATATTATAATGATTTTTCAAAGAATCTGTAAGTGCAATTCCGCCTAGTACCAAAATCGCCAGAAAAAAGAAACCTGTCCGCAAAAGATATGTATAAGATAAGCCAAAAGAATATTTATCTCTGTCATCAGAAACCTCAGAGTTTTTAAAATCATTTACATAGTTTTTCCAGTTATACATCTTATCACCTGTCCTAAAATTAGAATTAACTGTAAATAAACAGCTGTTGCACACTGCATCTTATCTTATTTTTACTTTGATATTTGGATACTTTTAAAATACAAATATTCTACATTAATTTGTACCCATATTTCAAAATTAATAAGGTAAAACGCTAGAAAGGCCACACTGAAAATGTGGCTGTATCTATAATTATTCTACTACTTTATAAACCGTTTCTCCTTTTTTATGTAAATCAAGCCTGTCCCTTGCAAGACGCTCTATTTTTTCATTTTCCTCTATTTTCTTTATCTCTTCCTCTAGAGTTTTCCTCTTCTTCTCTAACTCGTCTATTTTTATCTGTGCATCGCTGACCTGCCTCTTTAACCCGTTTCTTCTTATGTTAAGCTGTATTCCCTCAATTAATATGTTTAAAACAATAAATAAAAATATTATATTAAAAAATACCTTAAATATGTTCTTTCTCTTTATCATAAAATTCTCAACCTTTATAACTTATTTTTGAATAAAATCAAAATAACTATCTGATAAATATTATATCATATATTCTAATTTTTTATTACAGATAATTTTAAAACCAAGAAACCACCTGCAATAAAAAAGAGAATATCAAAAAATAAATTTCCCATAGTTATCGGCGACGGCATTATTCGTACTGTCGACCCTATGATTATTCCCACAACTGCGGAAATTGTTTCTTCTCTGTACCGCTTAAAAAAGCTGTCCATTATTTTGGACAAAAGTAATATTCCACTTATTGTCCCGAATATGAATATAAATATCGCAAAAATATTAGTTTCTGCAATAAATTTTGATATGTTGCCGTATTCGCCGAATATCAGCAGCAAGAAGCTTACGGATAATCCCGGCAAAATCACTGCCCCCGCCGAAATAAACGAAACCAGAAATAATTTTATTATGTAAAAAATATTACTTAAATCAGGCAGCATATTAAAACTTTTATTTTGAAGTCCTATTATCCAGATTATTATCAATCCTGAAAATCCAAACAGAATGTCTTTTATCCCGACTTTCTGTATTTTCTTATTCAAGATACCTGGTATTGAAAATAGTATCAAACCTAAAAAGAAAAATCTCAATATTTCTTCCTGTGTTTCAAAAAAAACCGCTAAAATTTTGAACGCGGTAAACACACCAAGAATGATTCCCGTGCCAATTTCCATTAACAGCAGAAATCTTCTCCTGAATTCAGGGCTTTTGGTATCTGTTATATTGCTTAAAGCATCTATGAACTGCTCGTACACACCCATCAAAAAAGCTATTGTGCCGCCGGAAACGCCAGGGACAGCACAAGATAGACCGATAAAGAAACCATTTAGTATATTTTCTAAAGCCTTCATTTTTTCCCACTTTCAAAATTTATTTTTTCTATTTCCTTCAAAAAATTTTCCAGGCTGTTAAACTTTTTATATACTGATGCAAATCTTACATAGGCTACCTCATCTAAATCCAATAGATAAGAAAGGGTCATATTCCCTAATTCGCTTGATTTTACCAGACCGCTGTACTTTGTCAGGATATCACGCTCTATTTTTTCAAGTATCTCTTCTACTTTCTCCATGTCTACAGATCTTTTTTCAAGGGCTCTCATTATTCCGTTAAATACTTTTTCCCTTGAATAAAGCTCCACAAAACCGCTTTTTTTCTCCACACGCAGAGAAAGATCACCTATTTTTTCATAGGTTGTAAATCTTTTTTCGCAGTTTTCGCATTCTCTTCTTCTCTTAATTGTAGTTCCATCAAGATGATTACGACTATCAACTACTTTTGTATTATCGCTACCACAAAATGGACATTTCATAAGAACACCTCTTAACTTTCTTCGTTATTTATTATTTCCATGATTTTTTCTGGTGTATCCGCTGCTAAAAGACTGTTTCTGAACTTATCTTCTCTTATTAATCTTGATATTCTTGCTAAAATTTTCAGATATTCCTGATTGCCGTCAAGCGGTGAAAGGAATATAAAGAATATTTTTACAGGTTCCTCATCCATAGATCCATAATTTATTCCCTCTTTGGAAATACCAAAACCTACAAGAAGGTCTGTAACAGCATCAGTCTTAGCATGGGGTATCGCTACGCCTTTTCCTATCCCTGTTGTTCCTAATTCTTCTCTTGCAAAAAGACCGCTTAATGCACGTTCAGGTGCAGTTACTTTATCAGATTCCTGTATTGTTTTCATTAATTCTTTTATTACTTCGTTTTTTGTTTTTGATTTCAAATCCAGATTTATCATATTTTTATCAAGAAAATTTATTATTTTTATATTACTCATATTATTCCCTCCTAAACAAAAAAATTATATTTCAAATTCCTGTTTAAATTATAATTTATATATTTTTCCAGAGAAACTATCATTTCTGTTATTTCATCTATTGTGTATGATCCGCTGTTTATTACCTCTTTAGCAGGATTATTCAGTATATTTTCCAGTTTCTCCCTGCTGTCTTTTTCAGCAAAGTTTAGAATATTTTCATGCTCAAATATTCCCTGTGTAAGTATAATATCCTTTAAAAGATAGAGTATCAGATAACTGAGAAGGATTTCAGTCTTTTTCTCGTCTTCGGAAAGTACATTTATATATTCAAATAAACCTGTAATCTTATTGTAAAACTCTAAATCCTCAGAATTATACTCATAAATCTTATCTATAAGATGAAGCAGATAATAAGAATATTTCAGTTTGAGAAAACTGAGCTGTATTTTTGGGAAAAAAGCCGTAAGTGTAAATGAATTTGAAGAATAATTTGCATTCTTTTCATAAATCAAAAAATCCGTTACAGACATTAATTCTACAGCCAGTTTCTCTCTCCTCTTTGATTTCCTTATTCCGTTTATATAAATATCTATTTTTCCGTATTCTTTTGTAAACACTTTCAGTATAAGATCTGCTTCTTTGGCATTTGTCTTTTTTATTACAATTCCTTCTGTTTTTAATATATCCATAGATTATTTAAAATTTGAAAGATTAAAAGTAATTTTTGTTTTACCGTTTTCAGAAATTTTTACAGTTTTAGGATAAGTATTCCCTCCTGAAGTTGTGTATCCTGAAAAACTTGCCGTGTATTCATCAGTCTCTATAGAAACTAATTTGGAATCGCTGAATACAAACTTGTCTCCGCCTTTAGAAACAGTAGTTTTACCGCTTACAGACTTTAACTTGTTAATTATATTCAGGAAATTTGCCTCGTCACTGTCCACATTCTGTGTAACTGTCTGTTTCAGCGACGGATAGTATATCGTTTTCTGGCTTCCCGAATACGTATAAACTTCTCCTTTATTCACAGACGGTGAATTAATTGTTATTTTTAAAGTCCCGCCGGTATATACCATTGTGTATGACTTTGATTTTCCTGAGCTTGTTGTTTCATTTACATTTACATTAAAACTGCTCAGCTCCCAAAAATCCTTCGAAAATGCTAAAATACTCATAAAAAACATTGTCAGTATTATTTTTTTCATATTGTTTTTCCTCCAAAAGTTAATTTTGGCTCTTATTAATTATTATTTTGCAGAGTCTGTGCCTTTGCTTCTTCTTTTTCCTGCTCTTTTATCTCTTCATGCAGGAGTCTGTTCTGGTCTACCTTGTATACTATCACTTCTCTCAGGTTATAAACATTAAATGACGGCTTTGTACTTATTTCCTTTGTCTTTTTCAAGGCCATCGGATTAACTACATTATATGTCCCTATATAAATATCTTTCGGAAAAATATCGCTTATTCCCGATGTTGTAATTTTGAGCTGTTTTCTTTCTGCTCCGTCTACATCACCGTTATAATTTTCCACAATAAGCTTGTCAGTTCCGGTACCTCTTAGAATTCCAGTTTCCTGTCCGTCTATCAGCACACTCACTTTTGACTTCTTACTCGTGAGAAGCATTACTTCAGAATAATTATCATCTGCTTTGACTATTCTTCCTATAAGTACTCCCTGGCTTAATACGGGCATATCCACATCAAGTCCCTGATCAGTACCTTTATTTATATATATTTTTTCGTTTGCATTGACACTTTCCAGAAGTATTACTTCAGAGATTATATACTTTACGCCTTCTTTCGGTGTCAGCTCCAACAGTTCCCGCAGTCTTATATTCTCAGCTTTTTCCTGCTCGAGTTCTATAAGTTTTAGTCTGAGAATCTGCAGATCCAGGTTGTCTTCTTTGGACTTATTAATAAACCTTTTTACATATAACATATCATTAAAGCTGCTTTTTATATATTCAGAATATACATAAACCTTGGATTTTACCTTAACCAGCTTGAAATTAACAAATTCCCTTGCGCTGTCTCCCAGTCTAAGTATGTTCTGACCCTTGAAAATGAGAAATATAACTAACAAAATAATAAAAAGAACACTTTTTTTTATTCGAAAATTTTTCACATTTCTCTCCTCGATGTTTTTTTAAACTTTTATCAATTATACACTATAATAACAAATTTGTAAATTAATTTTCTCAATAAATCCCGCATTTTTTCGACATTTCAAATATCCTCTTCCCCGTTTTTTTAAAAATCACATTATTTTTTCCATATCAAATAATTATTCATTCTTGTTTTTAGTATTAAAAACAGGCATTTTTCCATATTTAAACACGCGTGATTCCCTTGACAGAGAAAAAAAATTCTATGTATTGAACCTGCTTTGTATTTTGTGATAGAATTTAAATAAAAAAGGAGCGTCTTTGATATGAGCTTACATAAAACTCCCAGTTCAAACAGACTTCATATAGCTATTTTCGGAAAAAGAAATATGGGAAAGTCTTCACTTATAAATGCAGTTACAGGACAAAATCTTGCTATTGTTTCTGAATTTGCAGGCACTACTACGGATCCTGTCTACAAAGCGATGGAAATACTCCCTATAGGACCGGTTACCCTTATTGATACAGCCGGAATAGATGATGAAGGAAGGCTCGGAAAATTACGGGTGGAAAAAACACTGACTATTATCAGAAAAACTGATATTGCTCTTATCATCATAGATTCTGACGGTCTGAGTGATTTTGACAATTCAGTAATAGAACTTTTGAATAAATCCAAAATTCCTTTTATTATTGTTATTAATAAAATCGATTTATCAGGTAATGCCGAAAAAACAATACTCGATCTCAAAAGCAAAAATTATCATTATCTGGAAGTATCTGCCAAAAATAAAACAAATATTGATAAATTGAAAGAAATGATAATAAAATATTCCCCGAAAGAATTCGAGCAGCCGGGAATACTTACAGACCTTATTCAGCCCGGTGACCACATTGTCCTTGTGATTCCCATAGATACGGGAATGCCTAAAGGAAGGCTTATACTGCCTCAGGTACAGGTCATGAGGGATATTCTTGATAATAATGCCGTGTTTACAGCATGCAAAGTGGAAGAACTGGATAATGTGCTGAAGAACTTTGTAAAAAAGCCAAAGCTTGTTATTACTGATTCACAGGCTTTTGAGGAAGTATCTGCCATTGTTCCTGAAGATATTGATCTTACATCATTTTCTATTTTGTTTGCGAGATATAAAGGTGATCTTCCAAAGCTTATTGAAGGGGTAAAGGCTCTGAAAAACCTGAAAGACAACGATAAAGTCCTTATTGCCGAGGCCTGTACGCACCATCAGCAGTGTGATGATATAGGAACCGTGAAGATTCCTCGCTGGATAAAACAGCATATTAACGAAAACATACATTTTGACTTCTGCAACGGACGCGACTATCCCGCTAATCTGAAGGAATATAAGGCTGTTATACACTGCGGCGGATGTATGATTAACAGAAAAGAAATGCTTACAAGGATAGATATCAGTTACGAACAGGGAGTTCCTATAGTAAATTACGGTCTGACAATTGCTTTTGTTAACGGAATTCTCGACAGAGCTGTAAAGTCTTTTAAGGATGCTTTTGATATCTGGATAAGATAATCTGTATTTTATATAAAGAATGTTTTGAGACAGCCGATAAAATACCTGCCTTAAAACATTTTTTATTTCTAAAAATTTCAATTATTATTTATTTGCTCAAAAAAAATATCCATACCAAAACTAGAAATTTTGATACAGATATTCTGAATAATTTTTTAAAATAAGTAATTATAATTATCAATTATTACCTTTGCGAGTTTTTCTTCATTATGACGTACATACTCTCCCCTGAAATTAAGAAAGTTTCCTTGTATAATCTTTATCTTCATTTTCTCAAGCTCATTTCTCTGCTCTTTATTCAAATAAAGCGACTCGGCATTTCGTTTTGCATATTTCTCTACAAGGTAATCAGGTATTTTTTCTTTGTTTACTATTACCAAATCTACGACTTTTCTGTTATTACAGTGGTTGAATATAGCTTTCACATGATCGACTATATTTAGACCGTCTGTTTCGCCTTCCTGTGTCATTACATTAGCAATGTACATTTTCTTTGCTTTCGATTTTGCAATTGTCTCGCTTACTCTGTCAGTAAGCAGGTTTGGTATTATACTTGTATAAAGACTCCCCGGCCCTATGACTATGAGGTCTGCCTTTCCCAGCGCAGCTATAACATCTTCATACGGCTCCACATTCTCAGGCTGTAGATGTATTTTTTTTATTTTGCTTTTAGTTTCCAGTACCACAGGTGCAATTTTGGATTCTCCCGTTACTGTCTGACCGTTTTCAAGCTCTGCCACTATATTTACATCCTCAAGGGTAACAGGTAATACGCGTCCTTTTACTGCAAGTATATTCGAGATTTTCGTAACAGCAAGCTCAAAGTCTTCGTATGTTCCGTTTAATGCCGCAAGAAAAAGGTTTCCAAAACTCTGGTCTTTAAGACTTCCCTCTTTGAATCTGTACTGCATTATTTTCTGCATTTCAGGTTCTGCATTGGAAAGAGCTATTATACAGTTTCTTATATCCCCGGGAGGAAGCATTCCCATTTCTTCCCTGAGTATTCCCGAACTGCCGCCGTCATCTGCCATAGTCACTATTGCAGTGATATTATCAGTGTACTGTTTTAATCCCCGAAGCAGCATTGACTGCCCTGTTCCGCCGCCTACTACTACAATTCTGGGCCCTTTCTTATTTTTCTTCAGCCTTCTGTTTTGTCTGTATATATAATACAACGTCATTATATTTGCCAGTAATACTATGATTATCAATACTTCTAAAGTAATAGACATCTTTAATCTCACCTCTGAACATTATTTGCCTTTTGATACGCTTAAAAAATTATATCATATTCTCAGCCTAATCACTAACAAATTTCCCAAAAACAGCTATTTTCTAAATTTGTCCAGCAAATCTAAAAGTTCTTTTTTCTCTTTTTCAGAATATTTTTTGAATATTTCTCCAATATTTTCAAGATGATACGGAAAAATTCTGCTGATAATGTCTTTTCCTTTATCTGTAAGAGATATCATATACTTTCTCTGATCTTCTTTTGATTTTTCCTTTTTTATATATCCGTCTTTTCTCAGATTTTCTATTACTACTGTCATATTACCGCTTGTGGATAAAGTTTTCTCTATTATGTCATTAATGCATAAGTCCCCTTTATGATAGAGTATCTCCAAAACACCGAACTGCGGCATAGTCAGTCCGTATTCACTTATAAGTCTGGTCTGCTTTCTGTTAACAGCCTGCATTGTTCTGCTGAGGGCTATTATCATTCTCAGATCCAGCTGTTCTTCTTCATTATACATAAATTTCTCCCTGCCAGTGTTTCCCTGAAACATTGTATCTCACTAATTATTAGTTATAAACACTATTTACTAAATTTTTTATATTTTAAAAATACCACTAATTAGTGACAAAGTCAAGAATTAATTTACTTACCTTTTTAGGTATTCTGTAATTAATTTCATTGATTTTATTCAGTAAATAAATTATAATTCATTAAATAGTAAATTACAAAAATATACTTAATGAAAGTTTTATAAAGAAATATACCCTTATTTTCCATGCTATAGTTGTTATTCATTTTTTAAAACTAAAGAAATAAAATTAGAAAATACGACCTTACGATTATCAAAAATAAATCTGTTTCTTATATACTTCATTTAGAATTTTTCATTTTTTGGGAGGTTTTATGAATAAAAATATTAATTTTTTTTATACTGTAGTTCTTACTCTTTCACTTATGGTGATTGATTTTTTAAACTCATTTTTCGGTTTTTGCCTTATTATTTCTAGTTCAGGACTCAAAATACTTGTTTTCCCACTTTTTATTATTTCTTTTTTTCTTCACTTTAACATATTCTTATTTTATTTGAGTTCAAAAAAGTCATATTTATACTCTTTTGTAATTTTCCTTGCAGTCAACATTGTTATAATACTTTTTTGTTTTGGAAAAGCACTTGATTTTATCACAAGATTTTGATAGGTGGGTTATGAAAAGGATTTTTATTATTTTATTTACTGTTATTCTGGTATTATTTATACTTTTGACAACTTTTATTAAATTATTTCTTGGAATTGGACTTTTCTATCTTGATTATCTGCCCCTTTTTATTTTAGTACTTATTAGCGTGGTATTTGATTTTATATCATTATTTTTATTGTTGAAAATAAGAAAATTAACAACCGTTATTTTATTTTTTCTTTCTCTGTGCATTAATATTTTTGTTTTGTATTGGTTATTTGATCTTTTGGCTGCTTTCGCAGTTTTAAGTTAAAAAATCCGCCCATTACAGGCGGATTTAAAATTATTTATTCTATTTAATGTGTTCCTTTTTTATTATGGTCTTTCAATTTTTCTTTATGCTGTCTAACTTTACGCTCCAATACATCGGTCGCTTTATCAATTGCCGCATACAAATCTTTGTCTTCCATTTCCACTTTTAATTTTAGTCCGTTTCCGAACAATAGTACATCTGCTTTATGGATCTCCCCTTCCACTTTACTTTTTTCCACCGACAGAGTAACGTTAATTTCCATAATATGTTCAAAATACTTGTTTACTCTTCCGATTTTTTCCTCAGCATACTTTTTGATAGGTTCAGTAACCTCAAGGCGTCTTCCACTGATTATTATATTCATGTAACCACTTCCTCCCTGCGTATTCTACTTATATTATAACCTTATTAACGAAAAAGTCAACTTATAACTTTTCCAATTTTCCTTTTTTTATTTCGAATCTTTCCTTTGTAATACCCGCCAGCTCCAAACTATGTGTAACTATAATAATTGCCTGTCCTTTTTCTTTATTTATCTTAAAAAAAAGATCATGTATCGTCTGACTAGTATCCACATCAAGGTTTCCTGTAGGCTCATCTGCGAGTATTACCGCGGGATCATTTATCATTGCTCTTGCTATTGCCACCCTTTGCTTTTCCCCTCCTGAAAGCTCAGAAGGCTTATGTATGAGTCTGCCGCCGAGACCTACCATATTCAGATATTCCTCTGCTTTTTTTCTCACAGTCTCCTTATTTGCACTTTTATTTACCAGTGCAGGAAGCATCACATTCTCCAAAGCCGAAAACTCCGGAAGCAGATAATGAAACTGAAATACAAATCCTATTTTTTCATTTCTCAGAGTATTTTTAAGACTTTCTTTTTTGAAATCTACATTTACTCCATCATAGATAACTTCTCCCTCAGTAGGTGAATCAAGAAGTCCCAAAATATTCAAAAGCGTTGTTTTTCCGCTTCCCGACTTCCCCTGTATAGAGATAAAATCTCCTGTATCCAGTTCCAGATTGATATTTTTCAGGATCTCCAGTTTTTCTACTTTTGTTTCATATGTTTTACTTATATTTTTTAAATCTAAAATTCTACTCATGTTTTAACGCCTCCACCGGGTTTAGTTTTGAAGCTCTGTAAGAAGGATAAAGTGTCGATAAATACACTATTATAATTGTTACCAGATAAATAAGCCCTATTTCCTTAAGTGTTATGGAAAGCGGAAGTTTATCAAGGTAATAAGTGTTTGACACCACTTTATTAAAAAGCTTATCCAATACAAACAACACCAGAGGCACCATTGCAAATGTGGAAATAATACCGCAGACCCCGATTATTATACCTTCTATAGTAAAAATCTTTTTTATCATTTTTCCGCTGTAACCTATAGAACGTAATATACCAATATCTCTTATTTTTTCTCTTACTACCATGTTCAATATTACAGAAACCGCAAAACACGCTATTATCACAATAAGCAGCAGCAATGACACAAGTACGAATTTCTCAAATTTCACCGCATTAAGCAGCTGCTGATTCTGTTCACCCCATGTATTTACCTGATAATTAAAGCCTAATTTTTCTATTTTCTGCTTTACAGATTCCGCATCTTTAGGGTTATTCAGCATAACGTCTATTTCGGAAATAACTTCTCCTCTTTCCTGTAATATCTGCATAGTCTGTAATGGTATTATCAGAAGATTTCTGTCATATTCATAATAGCCGGTTTTGAATATCCCGCTTATCTTAAATCTTACTTCTTTATTTTCAGTAGTAAGAACTTTTATCTCGTCCCCTACTTTAAGCCCGCCGAATTCATAGGCCATTTCTTCACCTATTATTGCTGAATTCAGTTCAGGAAGAGATTTTTCCCCGGACACCATTTTCAGATCTATAGTCTTTTCCAAATCTTCATTAGGCATCCCGTTAGCTAAAACTCCCTTTGCATATTCATCGGTTTTTACGATGGCCTGTGCCGCATATTTAGGAATTACACCTTTTACTCCGTTTATTTCTTCTATTTTTTTCTTAACATCCATATAATCCTCAGCAACATCACCGTTTCCCTTAGTCAGAATAATATGGGGGTTCAAGGTAAGCAGGGATTTCAGCATATTCTTTTCCAGACCATTTGAAACGGTCAGCGAAACCATAAGCACTGTTACTGATATTGCTACACCCAGTATGGAAAATATACTTTGAAATTTTCTCTCCTTTAAGTGTCTGACCGCTATAAATAACTCTACCATCTATTTCTCTCCTCTGTTTGTTTTAAAAATAATATTTTTTTCTGTTTCCTTTTCAGCATCTTTCATTAAATCATAAAGACCTCTGAAAAACTCGTTTTTGTTTTTATTAAAATTTACAAACGAAATCATAAGGGGGAAACCAAGCTCCCCGCTAGTCAGAATATCCCACAATGCATCAAGATTATCCCCGAAATATTCCGGAACTTCACATTTTTTTCTTAACTGCAGATAAAAATCTTTTCTGCTGCTTATATTTTTAAAATCAATAATTATATTATTCATATCCAAACCTGCACTCCTGTTAGGCTATTTTACCTCTTCAAAATTTTTGTAATGATCATGGGTTACAAATATCAAACCGTCATTTGAAAAAACAACTCTCCGGGCATTTCTTCTCCCGCATTCATAGTTTATATCTGCCTCATACCAGACTCTGCCTTTTTTTACTGGAAGAGTTTTTTCCCTGTTCGTAAATATATCTCCGCCTATTGCCCTTCCCGGAAGAACTTCACATAAGTTCCCCTCTTTGGCAACCCAGCCGTCTCTCTGTGCTTCCTTTTTTGTTATGTAATAATCAGGAAGCTTTCCGTTTTCTTTCAGATAGTCTGTTACTTTTTTTTCTTCTGTTAGTGTATCTATAGCACTTCCGCTGTTATTTTCCTGTTTATTGTTTCTTTTTGTATCTTTAACTGTTTCATTCTCCTTTTTTGTATTTTCCACTGCTGCTGTAGTTTCATTCTTTTGAGTTTCTTTAATATTATTTTTTTCAGTGCCGGCATTTTCACTCTGCTCTGTGACTGCTGCCTTTATTTCCGATACATCATTTCTCAGATCCCAAAAATAAAAACAGCCTATAAATAAAAGAAGCAGCGCACTTATGGCTAAAATCAACTTTTTCATATTATCTCCCTGTGTAATAAATTTCGTATTATGCCTGAAAATATTACATTCAGACATATATTCCGAATTCTGCTGTTTCTTCCCGCATTATTGGAATATTAACATTTAAATATTATAAATTATAATATATTCAGAAGGAATTGTCCAATTTTTATACTGTGAATTCTGTGTGTTCCACCTTATTTTTTTATACAAAAAAAACTGCAGAACTTTTAAGCCCACAGTTTTTGAATACTATTCTAATATTTTTTACTATTTTGCAACTTTATCAGCTAATTTTTTTCCAACTTTGAATTTTACTACTTTTTTAGCAGCAATTTTGATTTCTTTTCCTGTTTGTGGGTTTCTTCCTTTTCTAGCAGCTCTTTTTTGAACTCCAAAAGTTCCCCATCCTACGAATTGTACAGGATTACCTTTTACTAATGATTTTTCTACAGTTTCTAAGAAAGCATTTACTAATTCCTCAGATCTCTTTTTAGTTTCACCTGTTGATTTTGCGTAAGCTTCAATAAATTCTTTTTTTGACATTTTTTTTCCTCCTTAATAAACAAATATAATATCACTACTATTTTAGCCATTTTTCAGATTTTGTCAAGTTTTTTTATCATTTTTACTTTTATTTATTATATCTGTGATTAATTGTCACTATGTCAATTCCAATATTAACAATATTTTTATTAAATTTAACTTTTTAAATTTTTTTTTCTTTTTTCATAGTCTTTGTACTTGTCATCAATTCTATTCTATATATTTAATTTAAGTTCCTCCTCTTAATAATTAATAAAACTTATACTTTAATACGCTTTATTTATACATTATTTTTTTATATAACACATGTTTTGTATTTTCTGTATAACCCAGATTTATCAATATCAAAAAATTAATATATAATTTATTTGACTTACCCATATAAATTATATATAATAACTCAAATATACAAAATTTTGAAGCCATATAAGCCGGTAATATGGTCCGGTGTTTCTATAGCTGACCTGAAATCAGCTGCTATGGGTGAAACTAAATTGTTTTTTTTAGCTTACACTCTTAAGAATTGATTAGAATTTAAGTGTAAGTTTTTTTATATATACGAAAGGAGAAATTAAATGAAAAAGAAAATTTTGATTGTTGACTTCGGTTCTCAGTATAGTCAGCTGATTGCCAGAAGAATCAGAGAAATGGAAGTTTACTGTGAAATCGTACATCATTCGCAGATTCTTAAACAAATATCAGAAGAAAAAGACTTTATCATGGGTGTTATACTATCCGGCGGTCCTGAATCTGTCTATGAGGAGAATTCTCCAAGCGTAGAAAAAGAACTATTCTCAGCTGGTCTTCCTGTTCTCGGTATTTGTTACGGAATGCAGCTTATCGCACATCTAAACGGAGGTTCGGTAGAAAAGGCAGAAACTAAAGAATTCGGAAAAGCATCACTGGAAATTACGGATGAAAAAAATCCTTTATTTCAAAATGTAAAACAGAATTCACAAATCTGGATGAGCCATGGAGACCATATTACGAAGCTTCCTGACGGATTTTGGGAAATAGCCAAGACTTCTTCATGCACAGCTGCAATAATGAATGATAACAATATTTATGCACTCCAATTTCACCCTGAAGTGTCACATTCAATTTTTGGAAAAGAAATTTTAGAAAATTTTATTTTTAACATTTGTAAATGTGAAAAAAACTGGATAATAAAGAGTTTCATAGAAGAAGAAACAGAAAAAATAAAACAGACTGTAAAAGACGACAAAGTAATACTTGGATTATCCGGCGGTGTTGATTCATCTGTTGCCGCAGTCCTGATTAATAATGCCATCGGACGTCAGCTTACGTGCATTTTTGTGGATACGGGACTCCTTAGAAAAGATGAGGCCAGAAAGGTTCTGGAATATTATCAGGAACATTTCGATCTTGACATTAAGTTTGTAGATGCTAAAAATAGATTTTTTGAGAAATTAAAGGGCGCAGACGAGCCTGAACAAAAGAGAAAAATAATCGGTCATGAATTCATAGAGATTTTCAACGAAGAGACATATAAGCTGAAAGGCGCTAAGTTCCTTGCACAAGGTACTATTTATCCTGACGTAATAGAATCACAGTCTATAAAAGGACCGTCTCATACTATAAAATCTCATCATAATGTGGGAGGACTTCCTGAAGACCTTGCTTTTGAGCTTTTAGAGCCTCTGAAAGAGCTTTTTAAAGATGAAGTAAGAAAAGTAGGAACTGAACTCGGGCTTCCTCATTTTGTGGTAAACAGACATCCTTTTCCGGGACCGGGTCTTGGAATAAGAGTCGTTGGTGAAGTAACAGAAGAAAAGGTAAAAATACTTCAGGAAGCTGATGATATTTTTATTGAAGAACTTATTGCAAAAGATTATTACGGAAAAGTAAGCCAGGCATTTGTTGCCCTTCTTCCTGTGAAGTCTGTAGGTGTAATGGGCGATCAGAGAACTTACGAATATACAGCAGTTGTCAGATCTGTTAATACTACTGATTTTATGACAGCTACATGGTCTAAGCTTCCTTATGAATTTTTGGAAAATGTTTCAAATAAAATAATTAATAAAGTAAACGGAATTAACAGAGTAGTTTATGATATTTCATCTAAACCGCCTGCGACAATTGAATGGGAATAATATAAATATCAGATCAGAAGGAGTCCGCAGGGCTGCCTTCTGATTATTTAAAATCGGATAAATCGGGATTTCACGAACTGTTACAGTACGTCAAATCAAAGTAAAAAAATACTATATTCTAGACCAGTTATAAAATGTCAAGGAAAAAAAGAAGAATTTTTAAATAAAAAAATGAGTATCACAAAATAGACAGCAA